>NZ_LZXX01000111.1:0-189 GCF_001729305.1 Burkholderia sp. A2
ACGGCATGCCGTGGCGTTTTTCGTTACTGCGTTGAGCCGTCGTTCGGCGCGGCGCAATCAGTGGTGTACGTCGGCGGGCCGCCCGTCGAAGTCGTGCCCCGCGCGCCGAATCTCGCAGCGCGCATCCTTTTCGCCTTTCACGCCGTTGAACACGATGTTCAGGATCACGGCCGACGCCGACGCGAGCAG
>NZ_LZXX01000111.1:591-890 GCF_001729305.1 Burkholderia sp. A2
TGAACGTGACGAACATCACCGTGACCATCGTCACGATCGACAATGGGTCGAAGTGCGGCCAGCCGAAGTGGAACGGCATCACGAAGCCGACCCATGGTGCAAGCGACACGCCTTCCGTATTCACGCGGCCGATCGCGAACGCGATCACGAAACCGGCGACGATGCCGAGCAGCACCGAGATGTTCGCGATGAAGCCGCGGCCGAACTTGTTGATCAGCAGGATCAGCGTGAGCACGAGCAGCGACAGGCCGAGATAGACAGGGCTGCCGTACTCGGGATTGCCGACGCCGCCGGCCGCC
>NZ_LZXX01000111.1:968-1831 GCF_001729305.1 Burkholderia sp. A2
TGCCGATGATGCCGGCCGCGATGGTCGAACCGAAGATGTCGAGAATGCCGAGGCCCGGGTTCGTGCCGATCGCGATCATCGGGCCGACGGCTGCGAACGTGCAGCCCATGATGACGGGCAGGCGGATCCCGAAGATCCACAGGCCGAGCGTCTGGATCAGCGTGGCGATGCCGCACGAAAACAGATCGGCGCTGATCAGGAACGCGATCTGGTCTTTCGGCAGCTTGAGCGCCGCGCCGACGATAAGCGGCACGGCGACGGCGCCGGCGTACATGACGAGGACGTGTTGCAGGCCAAGCGTTACCAGCTTGCCGGTCGGCAGCACCTCATCGCACGGATGGACCGTGTTCGATTGCATCTGTCTCACTCCATGATCTTGTTTTCGGGGTGATACGAAGTTATTCGGATTGAATCCATGCAACAAGAGCACTGGGTTCTATTCCGTTCTTTGCTGGTTCGATATGCCATTTCGGTATGGAACAGGGGGGCGATCATCGGGAAACTGCCGCGGGAGTGAGGTGTACCGGTTTTATAGCGCTTCAAAATAGCGCCGGCCCCCCTGTCAAATATGGGGTGCTTTATGGTGTGTATCGGGCAGGCCGCATAGTGGCAAAAAGCGGTGTGCGCAAATCGTGCCGGGTTAACCCGCGAACGGCCGCTTTTGCGTGCAAGGTGCAGCCCGGTGGAACGCGGCGGCCAGACCGCACGTCCGATGCGTCGAAGCGGCGGCAAAAAGCGGGGCGCGCATCGCGATCCCGTTATCATCGACATCCGTTCATTCGAATCCCGCTTACCTCATGCGCCTGCTCGGAATCGACCTCGGCACCGGCTCCGTCAAACTCGTCACGCTCGATGCCGACGGC
>NZ_LZXX01000111.1:1925-2219 GCF_001729305.1 Burkholderia sp. A2
CCGCGCGGCTGCCGGCCGACGAACGTGCGCAGGTCGCGGCGATCGGCTTTTCGGGCCAGATGCATGGCGTCGTGCTGATCGACGCGGCCGGCCAGCCGGTGCGGCCCGCGCTGCTGTGGCCGGACACGCGCGCGGTGCGCGAGGCGGACGCGGCCGGCTGGCCTGCGCCCGGATTGCCCGTCGCCGGATTACCCGTCGCCGGATTGCCCGTCGCCCCGAACCCCGTCGCGCCCGGCATGGCGGGCCCGCTGTTGCGCTGGCTCGCACTGCACGAGCCCGACGCGCTGCGCGCCG
>NZ_LZXX01000112.1:0-69530 GCF_001729305.1 Burkholderia sp. A2
TGATCCTATAACAAGTCTGTCTCGATAGCCGTTAGCGCTTCAGCGCTTACGGATATCGAGCGTCGAGTGCGAGGCACTCGACGTACTGCGGTTGAAGTACCGCGTATGTGTGAGATACAGCTCACAACCTAAATTACTGCTTCTTCCCAGATTGGTTGCGCTGCGAAGCAACGCAACAACCCTCTTTGCCTGATGACCATAGCGAGTCGGTCCCACCCCTTCCCATCCCGAACAGGACCGTGAAACGACTCTACGCCGATGATAGTGCGGATTCCCGTGTGAAAGTAGGTAATCGTCAGGCTCCCTCAAGCCAGAAACCCCCGCCCGAACAGGCGGGGGTTTTTGCATTTCGGCGTCCAAAAAACATGCTGGATGGCGAACTCTATGTGAGGCGGGGCGTAGAAAGCGTCATTAGACCGCCCGGTCGGACTGATCGAACTCAGGCATTTCTCCGCCGCAACTTCGCTTGTCACCACCGACAGTTCAATCCCATCGGCCACACGCACAGCGAACCATCTTGCTGCTTTCACTACCCATCAGACCGTGATCCGCAAGATCGGAAAAAACCTTCCCGGAACGACGCTGGATTCCTTTTCGCCGATCTTTTCAGCACCGAGCGTCAGATAGAACGGCACAGCATTGGGATCCGCTTCGATCACAAAGCTTTTGATTCCTCTCGCGGCGGCCTCAGTCCGAACTGCTTCCCACAGCGCACGGGCGACACCCCGGCCCATATGATCGGGATGAACGAACAACCATCCGGGTGTCGGTCGACCAGAATCCACTGATCGGTCGGGACTGTGAACACCAGATCGTCGTCCAGCAGCGCCTCGAGCGCTTCGACGTCGTTGGCGAGCATCGCCGCGCGAAGTGCGGTTTCGCAGGGTTCGATGACGGTACGGATCGCATCCATGTCAGGCCTCGCATCATTTCGGAGGGGTAGCGGTACGGCGACAAACGCAGCCTACCGCGCATTCGGCAACGACTGACGCCGCACCAGCATCACCAGGCAGATGCCGATCGACGCGATGAGGTTGACGGCCGGATAGAACGCGACCGCGACACTCCACGTGCTCAATGCCAGCAACGCCAGTGCGTACTTGAGCACGCACAGCGCGAAATAGGCGAGGCTCTCGCTCCACGGATCGCGGATCGTCTTGCGCACGGTCGGACCAAGGCCGGCAAGCTCGATCAGCGTGACCAGACAGATCGACACCGTCGGATCGTCGGTCAGCATCCACAGCGGAATGGCCGACAGTGCCGCGCACAGGAACAGCCAGTCGAGGCCCGTCCAGCCGCGCTCACCGCGAAACAGGCTGGCGATCAGCGTCAGAAAGCACGTGAGGGCAATCGCCGCCGTGCACCACGCGGACGGCCCCGCGCCCGCGACGAACTGGCCAGCGGCCGCGATCGCCGTGACGACCGACCACACGAGCCACGTGAACAGATGCGGGCGAATGGTGCGCCGGTAGATCGCGAGCGCGTAAGGAATCGCTGCCAGCAACGACACGGCCGTTCCGATCACGCCGAAGATCGAAGCGGCGCTCCCATCGACATTCACCATCCGCGCAACCTCGTTCAGACTGGCCGACCAGTATGTGGTCTGACGGATCGGGGTGCAACGTCATACGCGCGCTGCGGTGCGGTGAGCGTCATGCAGATTCGCACCGGAACGTGCAAGAAATCCAATCCAATCCAAACAAACGGCACCCTGACTGCGATGCTGCAGGCAAACCCACGGCGCATCGGCGCCTGCTTGACGTCAGCAATCGAACATCCGCAGGCGCTCGGCGTGTGCTTCGAGCCCGTCGAGCCCGAGATAGTGGCTGAGCTTGCCGGCGCGAACCTTGCGGATGTCGGCCTTCAACTCGTCCAGCAGTTTGTCGCTCGCGGTGCGGTAGGCAACTGCCGTATCGACGCCATGGGCCGACAGCGCCGCGCCGATCAGCCGTGCGCTATCGGTGCCGCCGCCCGCGACGCAACGCGCCATTGCGTCGGCATCCGGCCGCACGCCGGCTTCAAGCAGCATGCGCATCAGCTTGACCGGTACGGCGCCGGACACGGATGCCAGCGCATCGGGCACGACTGGCGCGCCCGCGGCGAGCAACGCGGCGGCTGCGGAAAACTTCTGGCGTCGCAACGCGTAATCCGTCGGGATCGAACTGCCCGCGAGCGCCACGCCAAGATCGGCGACGATAGGCGCCAGTCGCGCGACGAGTGCCGCATCGTCGTGATCGATCGCATGGCGTAATGCGTGCCGTGCGAGTACCGGCTGCATCCCGAGTGTGCCGTCGGCGAGCGGCGTGCGCCAGTCGATCACCGCTTGTCGATAGAACGCGATCAGCTTGTCGGCCAGCGGGGGCGGCAGGCCATGATCGTCGCGGCGTTCATCGACGTATTCGAGCAGCGCGACACCGGTGCCTGGTTCGCCGCCGGGCGCCAGCGGATCGGCATGAAGCTGCAGCGCGCCGAATGCTGCGTACAGATCGGGCGCGATCGTCGCGAGACCGTCCTCGTGCATCGCGCCGCGCCACGCGGGCGGCAACCCTTGTTTCCATGCAAGCACATGGCCATAGTCGTGTGCGCCGGGCTCCGTCACGACGTAGATGCGGTCGCAATATTCGAAGCCGCCGAACGGCAGCGCATCGATTTTGCCGTTCCACGTGCGCGCGTTCTCTTCCGCGGCTTCTTCGGCCAGTTCGAGTTCGTGGTCGATCCAGCCCTGCAGGTCGCGGTAACCGTCGCTGCCGTTGTAGAACAGTTCGCTCCAGCTGATGGCTTCGACATTGCCGTTCATCTCCAGCGTCAGGTCGTAGTCGAGGCTGCCGCCGGCCGTGATGCGCCACAACTCGAGCAACGGGAGCGGAATATCGCCGTGACAGCAGGCCTGCACGGCCGCGATCTGGTCAGGCGCCATCGGCGGCTGTGCGTCGAAGATCACGCGGCCGGCAAACAGCACGATACCGTGCGCGCGCAGATCGGCCAGTTCGGTGTCGGAAAAGGAGGTGGCTTGCATCGGAGCGTGAGCGGTGAGGGTTGATCGGTGTTCGCCGCGGTCCGGGGACAATGGACGGCAGCCGCAAGTTTGCATCGTATCAGCGGTGCGGGGCGAGACGCTCCGTGCTTGCACGCCATTCAAGACTCCGCGTTCGCCACATGCACGTCGCGCCGAAATGCACCGGGGCTCGTGCCCGTCCATTTCCGGAACGCGCGATGAAACGCGCTTGGCTCGGTGAAGCCGAGCTCGGCCGCGATCTCCGCGACGCTGAGCGCGCGCCCGCGCAGCAGCGACTGGGCCAGCGCACCGCGCAACTCGTCCTTGATCGCCGCGAAGCTTTGCCCTTCGCTGCGCAAACGCCGCCGCAGCGTCGCGGGCGTCGTGTCGAGGCGTACGGCCAGCGTATCGAAGTCGGGCCACTCGGCGGCCGGCAGCGCTTTTAGATATGCGCGCGTCTTCGCAACCCAGCCCGTGTCGTGCCGGTAGCGCACGAGCAGGTTGCCGGGCGCGCCGCGCAGGAAGGTCTTCAGCGCCTGCTCCGAACGGATCGTCGGCAGCGCGAGATAGGCCGCGTTGAATGTGAGCCGGCTGTCGGGCCGGTCGAAATGCACGGGGACGCCGAAGAACTGGTGATAGTCGCTGCGCTGGCCGGGGCTGGAGCACGCAAAATCGATGCGCTGCAGCGGGATGCGCCGGCCGATCAGCCAGCACGCGACGCCGAGCAGGATGAGCCAGAACGTCCGGTACGCGAACGCCGGGTACGGCGAACCCGATTGCGCCAGCACGATCTGCGCGTGCCCGTCGGCTACGATGAGCTCGCCGTGCGGCTCGTCGAGCACGACCCGGAGAAACTGCAGCGCGCGCCGCAGCGCCTTGTCGAGCGTGCCGGCATGCAGCACCGCGTGGCACAGCAGCGTGAAACTGCCGCGCCGCATCGGACGCGCGGCGAGCCCGAAGAATTCGTCGTCCAGGGTGCCCGCGATCGCGAGCCACAGGCGGCCGTACTGCTGCGGCGTGACGGACTCGCGCACGACGGCCGGCAGCCCGGCGGTGCGCAGCACGGGCGCCGTCGGCAGGTCGTGCCGGCGCAGGCACGCGAGCGCATCGTCGACGAAATCCGGCGAAATCATCTGCGGCCCCATTTTCCTGCGTCCCCCCGACATGGCAAAAGCGATCACGATTCTAGATTCCGTTTGTCATTGATTGCAATGTAGCGGCTGTCTACTATCGATGTATCCCCGTCGCGCCCCTGGCTCGCCGGTGACCATAACGAACAGGAGACACGCATGCCTGAAGGAGCTACCGCGCAGCCGGTGCCGGCTTACGCCGACGCCGTGGCCCGGTTCAGTATCGAGACAGCCGCCGCGCAACTGAGCGGCGACCTGGAGCGCGGCTTGAACGCGTGCGTCGAATGCTGCGACCGGCACGCGAAGTCGGACGCGATCGCGCTCGACTGGATCGACGCCGGCGGGCAGCATCACCGCTTCACGTTCGCGCAGATGCAGGCGTTGTCGGCTCGGGTCGCGAACCTGCTCGTCGCGCAGGGCGTGCAGCCGGGCGACGTGGTGGCCGGGCTGCTGCCGCGCACGCCGGAGCTCGTCGCGACGATCCTCGGCACGTGGCGCGCGGGCGCCGTGTATCAGCCGCTGTTCACAGCATTCGGCCCGAAGGCGATCGAGCACCGGTTGCGGATGAGCGACGCGCGGCTGATCGTGACCAACGTGGCGAATCGCGCGAAGCTCGACGAAATTGCCGATTGCCCGCCGGTGGCGACGGTGCGCGAAGCAGGCGAGACGCTGCCGGCGCACGACATCGATTTCCGCGCGGCGCTCGACGCGCGGTCCGATACGTTCGAGCCCGTGCTGCGCAAGGGGTCGGACCTGTTCATGATGATGTCGACGTCGGGCGCGACGGGCTTGCCGAAGGGCGTACCGGTGCCGCTGTACGCATTGCTCGCGTTCGGCGCGTACATGCGCGAAGCGGTCGATCTGCGCGCCACTGACCGGTTCTGGAATATCGCCGACCCGGGTTGGGCGTACGGTCTCTATTACGCGATCACCGGCCCGCTTCTCCTCGGCCATGCGACGACGCTCTACGAGGGCAGCTTCACGGTCGACAGCACGTATGACGTGATCGAGCGTCTCGGCATCACGAGCCTTGCGGGTTCTCCAACCGCGTTCCGGATGCTGATGGCGGCGGGGACGGAAGCGGCCGCGCGCATGAAGGGCCAGCTGCGCGTGGTGAGCAGCGCGGGCGAACCGCTGAATCCGGAAGTCGTGCGCTGGTTCCACGCGGCGCTCGGCGCGCCGATCCACGATCACTACGGCCAGACCGAACTGGGAATGGTCGTGAACAACCATCACGGCCTTGCGCACGTGGTGCACGTCGGTTCCGCCGGCTTCGCGATGCCGGGCTACCGTGTCGCGGTACTCGACGAAGCGGGCCGCGAGCTCGGGCCCGGCGAGCCCGGCAACCTCGCGATCGACATCGCGCGCTCGCCGCTGCTGTGGTTCCGCGGCTACTGGCAGCAGGACACGCCGGCGATAGCGGGCGGTTACTACCGGACCGGCGACAACGTCGAGTTGGAACCGGACGGCGCCGTGAGCTTCATCGGCCGCGCGGACGACGTGATCACGTCGTCCGGTTACCGGATCGGCCCGTTCGACGTGGAGAGCGCGCTGATCGAGCATCCGGCCGTCAGCGAGGCCGCCGTGATCGGCGTGCCCGACCCGGAGCGCACGGAAATCGTGAAGGCGTTCGTCGTCCTGTCGAAAGGGTTCGACGGCACGCCCGGACTGGCCGAGGAATTGAGTCTGCACGTGAAGCGGCGGCTGTCCGCTCACGCTTATCCGCGCGCGATCGACTTCGTCGACGCGCTGCCGAAAACCCCGAGCGGCAAGATCCAGCGCTTCGTGTTGCGCAAGATGGAAGCCGAGAAGATCGCTCAACCCTGAATACGGACTGCGAATGAATATCAAGGATCGTGTTTTTCTGATTACGGGCGCCGGTTCCGGCCTCGGCGCCGCGGTGGCGCGCATGGTCGTCGCGCAAGGCGGCAAAGCCGTGCTGCTGGACGTCAACGACGAGGCGGGGGCGCGTCTCGCCAGCGAACTCGGCGCGGCCGCGCGCTTCGTCAAGACCGACGTGACGAGCGAAGCCGACGCTCAGGCGGCCGTCACGGCCGCGCGCGACGCGTATGGCCGCGTCGATGTGCTCGTCAATTGCGCCGGCGTCGCACCGGGCGAGAAGGTCGTCGGCCGCGACGGCCCGCATTCGCTCGACCGCTTCGCACGCGCGGTATCGATCAACCTCGTCGGCACGTTCAACATGATCCGGCTGGCCGCCGAAGCGATGTCGAAGCAGGACGCCGACGCGGAAGGCGAGCGCGGCGTGATCGTCAACACCGCGTCGGTCGCGGCGTTCGACGGGCAGATCGGACAGGCCGCATACGCGGCGTCAAAGAGCGGCGTGGTCGGCATGACGCTGCCGATCGCGCGCGAGCTCGCGCGCTTCGGTATTCGCGTCGTGACGGTCGCGCCCGGCATCTTCGCGACGCCGATGATGGCCGGCATGCCGCAGGACGTGCAGGACGCGCTCGGCAAGAGCGTGCCGTTCCCGCCGCGGCTCGGCCGCCCGGAAGAATTTGCGGCGCTGGTGCGCCACATCGCCGAAAACACGATGCTGAACGGCGAAGTCATCCGTCTCGATGGCGCGTTGCGCATGGCGCCGCGCTGACACTGGAGGAAGCGAATCATGACGACTCAGGATCCGATCGTAATCGTGGGTGCGGCGCGCACGCCGATGGGTGGTTTTCAGGGCGATCTGGCGGCAGCCAGCGCCAGCGACCTCGGCGCGGTGGCGATTCGCGCGGCGCTCGAACGCGCGAACGTGCCGGCCGAACGCATCGATGAAATCGTGTTCGGCTGCGTGCTGCCAGCCGGCCAGGGCCAGGCGCCCGCGCGCCAGGCCGCGCTGAAGGCCGGGCTGCCGCTCGCGGCGGGCGCGACGACGGTCAACAAGATGTGCGGTTCCGGGATGAAGGCGGCGATGTTCGCGCACGATCTGCTGCTGGCGGGTTCGGCGGGCGTGGCCGTGGCGGGCGGGATGGAGAGCATGACGAATGCGCCGTACTTGCTGCCGAAGGCGCGCGCGGGCATGCGCATGGGGCACGGGCAGGTGCTCGACCACATGTTCCTCGACGGGCTCGAGGATGCGTATGAAAAAGGCCGCCTGATGGGCACGTTCGCCGAGGATTGCGCGCAGGCTTACCAGTTCACGCGCGAAGCGCAGGATGCGTTCGCGATTGCGTCGCTGACGCGGGCGCAGCGCGCGATCGCGGAAGGGCATTTCGTGTCGGAGATCGCGCCGGTGACCGTGAAGGCCGGCAAGACGGAAAGCGTCGTGTCGATCGACGAGCAGCCGGGCAAGGCGAAACTCGACAAGATCCCGACGTTGAAGCCGGCGTTCCGCGAAGGCGGCACGGTGACGGCCGCGAACGCATCGTCGATCTCGGACGGCGCGGCCGCGCTCGTGATGATGCGCCGCTCGGAAGCCGAGCGCCTCGGCCTCACGCCGAAGGCCGTGATCGTCGGGCATTCGACTTATGCGGACAAGCCCGGGCTGTTCGCGACCGCGCCGATCGGCGCGCTGCGCAAGCTGTCGGAGAAAACCGGCTGGAACCTGCGCGACGTCGATCTGTTCGAGATCAACGAAGCGTTCGCGGTGGTGCCGATGGCCGCGATGCGAGATCTCGATCTGCCGCACGAGAAGGTGAACGTGCACGGCGGCGCGTGCGCGCTCGGGCATCCGATCGGCGCATCGGGCGCGCGCGTGATGGTGACGCTGCTGGCCGCGCTCGACACGTATGGCCTGAAGCGCGGCATCGCATCGCTGTGCATCGGCGGCGGTGAAGCGACGGCCATTGCGATCGAGCGCATCGCGTAATACGTTGCCGCAACACGTCGCTTTACGCACGCGCGAACGCGGCATCACGGGCGGCGCGTATCGCACGGGACATCCCCGTGTGGTGCTCGCCGCCCGTTTTTAATTCGGCGGATCGTCGTGTCGCGCTACGGCTTCGCGTTCGGCGACACCGCGCCGCACGCACGAATCACGAGCTGCACGACCTGCTCGGTCTTTTCGTCGAACGCCTTCTTCGTGAACGCGCGCTTGCCGCTCAGCGCGCGAATCTGCGCATCGAAATCCGCATAGTGCTGCGTGGTCGCCCAGATCAGGTACATCAGTGCATGCGGGTCGATCGGCGCGAGCAGCCCGCTCGCGATCCAGCCTTCGATCACCTTCACGCGGGTGTCGAACCACGGCTTCACACGTTGCGACAGGATGTCCTGCATGTGCTCCGCGCCGTGAATGATCTCGTTGGCCCACACCTTCGAGCCGAGCGGGCGCCGCTGCGACAGCGCCATCTTCGCGCGCACGTAGCCGCCGATCGCCTCCACCGGATCGTCGCCGGCCTCGAACGAGCCGGCCGCGCGATGCCAGTCCTCGAACAGGTCGTCGAGGACGCGTCGGTACAGCGCGAGCTTGGTCGGGAAGTAGTAGTGCACATTCGCCTTCGGCAGGCCGGCGCGCTCCGCGATCATCGCGGTGCTGGCGCCGGCGAGCCCGCGTTCCGCGAATACGGCCTCCGCGCACGCGAGCAGGTGCGCTTCGTTGGACTCGCGAATGTGCGCCTTGCGTCGCCGCAAAGGCGCCGGCGTTTCGTCCCGGTCGGTGGCTTCGATCGTCACCTCGTCATGTCTCATCGTTACCCTCGCGCGGCGGCCATGCCGCGTTGGGCTTCATTCTAGCCGCTGATTCGCGTCGCGCGCACGCACGTGAATGCCGCCACGCCGCGGCGATGCTGCGTTGCGATGGCACGTTTCTCGCTCCCGTGCGTTGCGCAAGAAAGACGTTGCGCTGCGCATTTTGATCGTCTAAAACCTGTCCAATCGGACAGGATTTGACGCATTTCGCGAACCGACCGAGCATGCACCGCATCCGGGCGGCGCGCCCCGAAACAGGTCTCGCATGCACCGGCACAGACCGGGCTGACGACATCACCGACCCCACAGGAGCGATACGAATGAGCGCGGTATCGGAAACAGTGAAGCGGGCAGCTTTCGACACGTCGATCAAGGTCGACGGCAGGCGGCTGTGGGACAGCCTGATGGAAGTCGCGAAAATCGGCGCGACGCCGAAGGGTGGCGTATGTCGCCTCGCGCTGACCGATCTCGACAAGGCCGGCCGCGACCTGATCGTCGGCTGGGCGAAGGCCGCCGGCTGCACGGTGACGGTCGATACGATGGGCAACGTGTTCATGCGTCGTGCGGGCCGCGTGGCCGACGCGGCGCCGGTCGTCACGGGCTCGCACGCGGATTCGCAGCCCACCGGCGGGCGCTTCGACGGCATCTACGGCGTGCTCGGCGGCCTCGAGGTGATTCGCAGTCTGAACGATCACGGCATCGAGACCGAGCATCCGGTCGAGGTCGTGATCTGGACCAACGAGGAGGGGTCGCGCTTCGCGCCGGCGATGGTCGCATCGGGTGTGTTCGCGGGCGTGTTCACGCTCGACTACGGGCTGTCGCGCAAGGACGTCGACGGCAAGACGATCGGCGAGGAACTGGCGCGCATCGGCTACGCGGGCGACGTGCCGTGCGGCGGGCGCAAGCTGCACGCGGCGTTCGAACTGCATATCGAGCAGGGGCCGATTCTCGAAGCGGAGTGCAAGACGATCGGCGTCGTGACCGACGCGCAGGGGCAGCGCTGGTACGAGATCACGTTCACCGGCCAGGAAGCGCACGCGGGGCCGACGCCGATGCCGCGCCGTCGCGACGCGCTGCTCGGCGCGTCGCGGGTGGTCGATCTCGTCAACCGGATCGGCCTCGATCATGCGCCGTTCGGTTGCGCGACGGTCGGCATGATGCAAGTCCACCCGAACTCGCGCAACGTGATTCCCGGCCGCGTGTTCTTTACCGTCGATTTCCGTCATCCGGACGACGCCGTGCTCGCGAAGATGGACGCGGCGCTGCGCGATGGCGTCGCGCGCATCGCGGGCGACATCGGGCTCGACACCGAACTCGAGCAGATTTTCTACTACAAGCCCGTCGCGTTCGACCCCGCCTGCGTGGCGGCCGTACGTGATGCGGCCGACCGCTTCGGCTACTCGCATCGCGACATCGTGTCGGGGGCGGGCCACGACGCGTGCTATCTGGCGCAGGTCGCGCCGACGTCGATGGTGTTCGTGCCATGTATCGACGGCATCAGCCACAACGAGATCGAGGACGCGACGCCCGCATGGATCGAGGCCGGCGCGAACGTGCTGCTGCACGCGATGCTGTCGCGTGCGTGCGAGCCGGCTTCATGACCGACCGGACATAGCGCAGCAGGCAGGCTGCGCGTCGCCTGACCGTAGCACCCCGAAGCATGACCGCCCCGACTGTGCATCCGCAGCCGGCGGGGACGGCTTTGTCTCCACCCAGTCGAAGGAACGCGTATGACCACCCAGCCAACCGGCGATATCGCCGCGCATCGCCTGTCGTCCACGCAACTCTCGTGCGAATTCGCCGATATCGCGCCGCTGCTCGATCCGACCGCCGCGGCGGCTGCCGCCAGCCGCTGCCATTACTGCTACGACGCGCCCTGCGTGCACGCGTGCCCGACGCAGATCGACATCCCGAGCTTCATCCGCAAGATCGGCAACGGCAACCTGAAAGGCGCGGCGATGGATATCCTGTCCGCGAATCCGCTCGGCGGGATGTGCGCGCGCGTGTGCCCGACCGAGATCCTGTGCGAAGGCGCATGCGTGCGCAACCATCAGGATGCGCAACCGGTCGCGATCGGCGCGTTGCAGCGGCACGCAACCGACTGGGCGATGCAGACCGGTGCGGTGCAGTTCCGGCGCGCACCCGAGACCGGCCGCCATGTGGCGGTGGTCGGCGCGGGGCCGGCCGGGCTCGCCTGTGCGCACCGGCTCGCGCTCGCCGGGCACCGCGTCACGCTGTTCGACGCGCGGCCGAAGGCCGGTGGACTCAACGAATACGGGATCGCCGCGTACAAGACCGTCGACGATTTCGCGCAGCGTGAAGTCGAGTGGCTGCTGTCGGTGGGCGGCATCACGCTGGAAACGGGTATGGCGCTCGGACGCGACGTAACGCTCGACGCGCTACGCGAGCAACACGACGCGGTATTCCTGGCGATGGGGCTCGGCGGTGTGCGCGCGCTCGCGATCGACGGCGAGCAACTGGGCGGCGTGATGAACGCGGTCGACTTCATCGAGCAGGTGCGGCAGGCGGACGGATTGGAGAACGTGCCGGTCGGACGGCGCGTGGTCGTGATCGGTGGCGGCAACACGGCGATCGATGCGGCGGTGCAGAGCCGCAAGCTCGGCGCCGAGCGCGTGACGATGGTGTACCGGCGCGGCGTGGACGCGATGAGCGCGACGTGGGCCGAGCGCGAGTTCGCGCAGAAGAGCGGCGTCACGCTCGTCACGCACGCGAGGCCGGTGCGTATCGCAGGTACGGACGGGCAGGTCACGGGCGTCGAGTTCGAGGTCGCGTCGGGCGAGCGTTTCACCATCGACGCGGACATGGTGCTGAAGGCGATCGGCCAGACGCTCGTGCCGGACGGCATCGCGGCGGAATTGCTGACCGCGGACGGTTCGCGTATCGCGGTCGATGCGGACGGGCGCACGGCGCTGCAGGACGTGTGGGCCGGTGGCGACTGCGCGGCGACGGACGGCATCGACCTCACGGTGCAGGCCGTGCAGGACGGCAAGCGCGCGGCCGCGTCGATCGACGCGACGCTCGCCGCGCGCGACGCGAAGGCGGCCTGAACGCGCGACGCACCGCACGCACACCGAACACGACCCCATTCTCACGGAGCCGAACATGGCCGATCTTCGCTGCACCATCGCAGGCATTACTTCGCCGAATCCCTTTTGGCTCGCGTCCGCGCCGCCGACCGACAAGGCCTACAACGTCAATCGCGCGTTCGAGGCGGGCTGGGGCGGTGTCGTCTGGAAGACGCTCGGGCTCGATCCGCACGTCGTCAACGTCAGTTCGCGCTACGGTGCGGTGCAGTGGAACGGCCAGCGCATCGCGGGGCTGAACAACATCGAGCTGATCACCGACCGTCCGCTCGACGTGAACCTGAGAGAGATCGCGCAGGTGAAGCGCGACTGGCCGGACCGCGCGTTGATCGTGTCGCTGATGGTGCCGTGCAACGAGCGCGACTGGAAATGGATTCTGCCGCTCGTCGAGGATACCGGCGCCGACGCGGTCGAACTCAACTTCGGCTGCCCGCACGGGATGAGCGAGCGCGGGATGGGCGCGGCGGTCGGGCAGGTGCCCGAATACGTCGAGATGGTCACGCGCTGGGTGAAGGAAGGCACGAAGCTGCCGTGCCTCGTGAAGCTCACGCCGAACATCAGCGATATCCGGATGGGCTCGCGCGCCGCATACAAGGGCGGCGCGGACGGCGTGTCGCTGATCAACACGATCAACTCGATCGTCGCGGTCGATCTCGACCAGATGGCGCCGATGCCGACCGTCGACGGCAAGGGCACGCACGGCGGCTATTGCGGGCCGGCGGTCAAGCCGATCGCGCTGAACATGGTCGCGGAGATCGCACGCGATCCGGAAACGCCGAACCTGCCAATCTCGGGCATCGGCGGCATCTCGTCATGGCGCGACGCGGCCGAGTTCATGGTGCTCGGCGCCGGTAGCGTGCAGGTGTGCACCGCCGCGATGCATTACGGGTTCCGGATCGTGTCGGATCTCGCCGACGGCCTGTCGAACTGGATGGACGAGAAGGGCTACGCGACGCTCGACGACATTCGCGGCCGCGCGGTGCCGAACGTGACCGACTGGAAATACCTGAACCTGAAGTACGACATCAAGGCGCGCATCGACCAGGACCGCTGCATCCAGTGCGGGCTGTGCCATATCGCGTGCGAGGACACGTCGCATCAGGCGATCACGGCGACGAAGGATGGCGTGCGGCATTTCGAAGTGATCGATTCGGAGTGCGTCGGGTGCAATCTTTGCATGCATGTGTGTCCGGTCGAGCAATGCATCACGATGGAGCGCGTCGACGCGGGCGACTACGCGAACTGGACCACGCATCCGAACAATCCGGCGAGCGCGGAGGCGGGGGCGAGTGCAGGCGCCGCGGCACCCGAGAAGCACGCGAAGAAGGCTGCCTGACCGGCGTCCGGCGATGCGGGGCATCCTGCACCGCCGCCTTTCGTTCCACCCGGGCCGGCATCGCACGATGCCGGCGTTGACGTTTTCGTGGAGTGTGTTCGATGAATCACGCAGCGATTCCCGCCGATCCCGATAGCGCCGCGGCGCACGGCGGCAGCCTGTACAACGACGACCTCGCGCCGACGACGCCGGCGCAGCGCACGTGGAAGTGGTACCACTTCGCGGCGCTGTGGGTCGGGATGGTGATGAACATCGCGTCGTACATGCTCGCGGCCGGGCTGATCCAGGAAGGCATGTCGCCGTGGCAGGCGGTGATGACGGTGCTGCTCGGCAACCTCATCGTACTCGTGCCGATGCTGCTGATCGGCCATGCGGGCGCGAAGCACGGGATTCCGTACGCGGTGCTCGTGCGCGCGTCGTTCGGCACGCAGGGCGCGAAGCTGCCGGCGCTGCTGCGCGCGATCGTCGCCTGCGGCTGGTATGGCATCCAGACCTGGCTCGGCGGCAGCGCGATCTACACGCTGCTGAACATCCTGACCGGCAACGCGCTGCACGGCGCTGCGCTGCCGCTCGTCGGCATCTCGTTCGGGCAGCTCGCGTGCTTTCTCGTGTTCTGGGTGCTGCAGCTGTACTTCATCTGGCACGGCACCGATTCGATCCGCTGGCTCGAAAGCTGGTCCGCGCCGATCAAGGTCGTGATGTGCGTGGCGCTCGTCTGGTGGGCGACGTCGAAGGCGGGCGGGTTCGGCTCGATGCTGTCGGCGCCGTCGCAGTTCGCGGCGGGCGGCAAGAAGGCCGGGCTCTTCTGGGCGACCTTCTGGCCGGGCCTGACCGCGATGGTCGGCTTCTGGGCGACGCTCGCGCTGAATATTCCCGACTTCACGCGCTTCGCGCATTCGCAGCGCGACCAGGTGATCGGCCAGTCGATCGGGCTGCCGCTGCCGATGGCGCTGCTGTCGGTGGTGTCGGTCGTCGTCACGTCGGCGACCGTCGTGATCTACGGCAACGCGATCTGGGATCCGATCGACCTGACGAGCCGGATGACCGGCATCGGCGTGGGCATCGCGCTCGTGATCCTCACGCTCGATACGATGTGCTGCAACCTCGCCGCGAATCTCGTCGGTCCTGCCTACGATTTTTCGAGCCTGTGGCCGAAGGCGATCTCGTACCGCGCGGGCGGGATGATCACCGCGACGATCGCGATCGTGATGATGCCGTGGAAGATCCTCGCGACGACGGACGGCTATATCTTCACCTGGCTCGTCGGTTATTCGGCGCTGCTCGGGCCGGTCGCGGGCATCCTGATGGTCGACTACTTCCTGATTCGCGGCACGCAGCTCGACACGCGCGCGCTGTTCGACGAGGGCGGCGACTTCAGCTACGCGCGCGGCTGGAACCCGGCCGCGCTGGTCGCGCTCGCGGTCGGCGTGCTGCCGAATTTGCCGGGTTTCCTGCATACGGCGTTTCCGGCGTCGTTTCCGAACGTGCCGGCGTTCTTCAACACGCTTTACACGTACGCGTGGTTCGTCGGCCTCGTGCTGGCGTCCGGCGTGTACGGCACCTGGATGAAGTGGCGCGCCGGACCGCGCGCGCAGATCGCGAGCGCATGACGCGCGGGCCGGATGCGACTCGCGCGCGGCATGCGGCACACCGACAGTCAACGAGGAGGCAACGAAATGGCAATCCTGATTCGTGGCGGCACCGTGGTCGATGCGGACCGCTCCTATCGCGCGGACGTGCTCTGCGCGGATCCGCAGGACGGCGGCACGATCCTGCAGATTGCGGAGCAGATCGACGCGCCGGCCGGCGCAACCGTCGTCGACGCGCACGACCAGTACGTGATGCCGGGCGGCATCGATCCGCATACGCACATGGAACTGCCGTTCATGGGCACGACCGCGAGCGACGATTTCTATTCGGGCACCGCTGCCGGGTTGTCGGGCGGCACGACGAGCATCATCGATTTCGTGATTCCGAGCCCGAAGCAGCCGCTGATGGAAGCATTCCGCGAATGGCGCGGCTGGGCCGAGAAGGCGGCTTCCGATTACGGTTTCCACGTGGCCGTGACGTGGTGGGACGACAGCGTGCACCGCGACATGGGCACGCTCGTGCGCGAGCATGGCGTCTCGAGCTTCAAGCACTTCATGGCGTACAAGAACGCGATTATGGCCGACGACGAAGTCCTCGTGAACAGCTTCACGCGTTCGCTCGAACTCGGCGCGCTGCCGACCGTGCACGCGGAGAACGGCGAGCTCGTGTTCCAGCTGCAAAAGGCGCTGCTCGCGCGCGGGATCACGGGGCCGGAGGCGCATCCGCTGTCGCGGCCGCCGGAGGTGGAAGGCGAGGCCGCGAACCGCGCGATCCGCATCGCGCAGGTGCTCGGTGTGCCCGTGTATATCGTGCACGTGTCGGCGAAGGACGCGGTGGACGTGATCACGCGCGCGCGCAGCGAAGGGCTGCGCGTGTTCGGCGAAGTGCTGCCGGGCCACCTCGTGATCGACGAGGCCGTCTATCGCGATCCGGACTGGACGCGCGCGGCGGCCCACGTGATGAGCCCGCCGTTCCGCTCGGCCGAGCATCGCGAGGCGCTGTGGCGCGGGCTGCAGTCGGGACAGCTGCATACGACGGCGACCGATCACTGCGTGTTCTGCGCATCGCAGAAGGCGATGGGCCGCGAGGATTTCACGAAGATCCCGAACGGTTGCGGCGGCGTCGAGGATCGCATGTCGGTGCTGTGGCATCACGGCGTGAACCACGGCCGCATCACGCCGAACGAGTTCGTGCGGATTACGTCGACCAATGCCGCGCAGATCTTCAACCTGTATCCGCGCAAGGGCGCGGTGCAGGTCGGCGCCGATGCCGATCTCGTCGTGTGGGACCCGGCCGCGACGAAGACGATCTCGGTGAAGACGCATCATCAGCAGGTCGACTTCAACGTGTTCGAGGGGATGACGGTGCAGGGCGTCGCGACGCACACGCTCACGCGCGGCGCACTCGCGTGGGCCGACGGCGAATTGCGCGCGGTGCGCGGCGCGGGCCGCTATCTGAAGCGTCCGCCGGCGGCCGGGTATTACGAGGCCGCGCGGATCGCGAACCGGCTGCGTGAGCCGCATCCGGTCGAGCGCGCGGGCTGAACGACGCGTATCGTGCGGGGCGTGTCCGTTCCGACGGCGCGCCCCGCGCGTGTTTTGGCCGCGTAGATAGAACAACTGATCAAGTTGACGAAGACGAAAACGGAAACGATCGATGCCATTGATCGCGGCGATTTTGGCGACGTTGCCGGCGTGCGTATCGAGCGAGTAACATCCACCCACCCGATCACGCGGGTCGCGGGCACGGGCCGCCCGCCGGACAGTTCAAATAGTGAGAAAGGAGCACAAGGTGGATATTCTGCGCAGTCTCCTCGGTATGCTGTTTCTGTTGCTGGTCGCGTATCTGTTGTCGAACAACCGCCGCGCGGTCAGCGCGCGGACCATGATCGCCGCGCTGCTCACGCAGTTCGCGATCGGCGCGCTGGTGCTGTTCGTGCCGTCCGGCCGCGCGGCGCTGGCCGCGGCCGCGAACGGCGTCAATCGCGTGCTCGACATGGGCAATCACGGCATCGCGTTCGTGTTCGGCGGGCTCGTCGACGCGCGGATGTTCCAGTTGTTCGGCGATGGCGGGTTCGTGTTCGGCCTGCGCGTGCTGCCGATGATCATCTTCGTCACCGCGCTGATCTCGGTGCTGTACTACATCGGCGTGATGAAGTGGATCGTCGCGATTCTCGGCGCGGGGTTGGCAAGGTTGCTCGGGGTGAGCCGCATCGAGGCGTGCTCGGCCGTCGCGACGATCTTCCTCGGGCAGAGCGAGATGCCCGCGCTCGTGAAGCCGTTCGTGCGCAACATGACGAGCGCCGAGATCTTCGCGGTGATGGCGAGCGGGATGGCGTCGGTCGCGGGATCGGTGCTGGTCGGCTATGCGGGCCTCGGCGTGAAGATGGAGTACCTGCTCGCCGCGTCGTTCATGGCGGTGCCGGGCGGGCTGCTGTTCGGCAAGCTGTTGTTTCCGACCGTCGAGCCGAGCCGCGTGGTGGTCGACGGCCTCGATTTCGACGACAAGCGCGCCGCCAACGTGATCGAGGCGGCCGCATCCGGTGCGTCGGTCGGCCTGCGCATTGCGATCAACGTCGGCGCGATGCTGATTGCGTTCGTGGGCCTCATCGCGCTGATGAACCTGATCGTCGGCGGCGCGGCCGCGTTCGCGGGCTTTCCGCAGGTCACGCTGGTCGGTATCATCGGCCACCTGTTCGCGCCGCTCGCGTGGATCATCGGCGTGCCATGGCATGATGCGGCGCTGGCCGGCAACTTCATCGGCGAAAAGCTGATCTTCAACGAATTCGTCGCGTACGGCGACCTGTCGCCGTACCTGAGGGGCGGTGCGCACGCGGCGGCGGCCGGCCTGCCGGTGCTCGATCCGAAGACGCTCGCGATCGTGTCGTTCGCGCTGTGCGGCTTCGCGAACTTCTCGTCGATCGCGATTCTCGCGGGCGGCTTCAGCGCGGTCGCGCCCGAGCGCCGGTCGGACGTCGCGCGGCTCGGTTTGCGCGCGCTGACGGCCGCGACGCTGTCGAACCTGATGAGCGCGGCGATTGCCGGCCTGTTTTTCTCGCTGCATTGAACCGTGCAGTCGACTCCGACCGATCGAAGCGAGGCAACGATGTTTCTACCGCAGGAATTCATTCGCAGGAAGCGCGACGGGCAGCCGCTCGATCGCGACGGGATGGCCGCGTTCGTGCGCGGCGTGACCGACGGCAGCGTGACCGAGGGCCAGGTGGCCGCGTTCGCGATGGCCGTGTATTTCAACGACCTGAGCACGGACGAACGCGTCGCGCTCACGCTCGCGCAGCGCGATTCGGGCGACGTGCTCGACTGGCGCGCGCTCGATCTCGGCGGGCCGGTGATCGACAAGCATTCGACGGGCGGCGTCGGCGATGTCGTGTCGCTGATGCTCGGGCCGATGGTGGCCGCGTGCGGCGGCTACGTGCCCATGATCTCGGGGCGCGGGCTCGGCCACACCGGCGGCACGCTCGACAAGCTCAGCGCGATTCCGGGTTACGACGTGATGCCCGAGACGGACGCGTTTCGCCGCACGGTGCGCGAGGTCGGCGTCGCGATCATCGGGCAGACCGCGCGGCTCGCGCCGGCCGACAAGCGCATCTATGCGATCCGCGACGTGACGGCGACCGTCGAATCGGTCGCGATGATCACCGCGTCGATCCTGTCGAAGAAACTCGCGGCGGGGCTCGGCGGGCTCGTGATGGACGTCAAGGTCGGCTCCGGCGCATTCATGCCGACCGCGGAGAAATCGGCGGAACTGGCGCGCAGCATCGTCGACGTCGGCAACGGCGCCGGCATGAAGACGACCGCGATCCTCACCGACATGAACCAGTCGCTCGCGCCGTGCGCGGGCAATGCGCTCGAAGTGGCGTGCGCGATCGACTACCTGACGGGCAAGTCACGTCCCTCGCGCCTGCACGACGTGACGATGGCGCTGTCGGCCGAATTGCTCGTGACCGGTGGGCTCGCGCCCGATGTCGCCCACGCACCCGAGAAGCTGCAGCAGGCGCTCGATTCCGGCGCGGCGGCCGAGCGTTTCGCGCGGATGGTCGTCGCGCTCGGCGGCCCGGCCGATCTGATCGACGCGCCCGCGCGGCATTTGGCGCGCGCGGCGACGATCGTGCCGGTGGCGGCACCCGCGAGCGGCGTGGTGCAGCGCATCGATTGCCGCGCGCTCGGGCTGGCCGTGGTCGCGCTCGGCGGCGGCCGCACGCGTGCGGAGGACGCGATCGACGTCAGCGTCGGCCTGTCGGCGCTCGCCGAGATCGGGCAGCGCATCGAGGCCGGCGAGCCGCTCGGCTTCGTGCATGCCCGCGACGAAGCGGCCGCGGCCCGCGCGGTGGACGCAGTGCGCCGCAGCTACGTGCTCGGCGAGACCGGCGAGGCGCCGCCGACCCTTTACCAGCAGATCGGCTGACCCTGCTCGCGGAGGCATCACCACGATGGAACGAGACGAACTGATCGAACAGGCGAAGGCCGCGCGCGAGCGCGCGTATGCGCCGTATTCGCGCTTCAAGGTCGGCGCGGCGCTGCTGGCGCGCGACGGCACGGTGTTCCACGGCTGCAACGTCGAGAACGCGTCGTACGGACTGTGCAATTGCGCGGAACGCACGGCGCTGTTCGCGGCGATCGCCGCCGGCTATCGGCCGGGGGATTTCGCGCGGCTCGCGGTCGTCGGCGACACGGACGGCCCGATCGCGCCGTGCGGCGCGTGTCGTCAGGTGATCATCGAGATCGGCAAGCCCGACATCGAGGTGATCCTCGCGAACCTGAAAGGGGCCGTCGAGATCACGACGGCCCGCGCATTGCTGCCGGGCGCGTTCACGCTGTAACGGCGCGCACCGCGGCGAGCCGCATGCGTCACGTCACGCGCTGTCGCGCGCGTCGCGGATCGGGATCACGGTGCGTGCGCCGCACTGGCGCAGCAGGTCGCGCAGCTCGTTGATGACCGGAAACACCTCGTGGTTCCAGTCGGCGCCTTGGGCGTCGTGCGCTTCCTGCTCGCGCTCGACGATCCAGCGATCCTCGCGGAAGATGCGCTCGGTGAACCACACGAGCAGCGGCCACGCGAGATCGAGTGCGAACGGGATGCCGGGCTTGTGGATCGACAGCAGCCCGAACGTGCGGTTGGTGCGCTGCTCGGCGTCGAGCGGCACGTAGACGATCCACAGGTCCATCACGAGCGTGCCTTCGCTCGAACGGATCTGCAGCGTCTGGTACGGGTAGCCGGTGCGCACCGTCATCACGCTCTTGTCGGACTGGTCGGCCGGCTTCTTGCTCGCGCCGAACACGAGCGCCTCGCCGACCGGCTGCTTGCCTTCCATCCGCGCGAACGTGTAGTCGACCTCGACCCAGTCGTCGCCGCGGCGGCGGCCCACCGAGCGCGCGCGCATCTGCCCCATCTGCTTGCGATGCAGGAACTGATGGTTCATGTCCATCAGGTTCTCGTGCATGAACGAGTAGTGGCACTTGACCTCGCGGCCGAAGCGGCGCGTCTTGTACGCGGGGTTGTCGGCCGATTCGAGCGCGGGGAACGGCCGTTCGTCGGCGAGCGTGGCGTCGCCCGGAAACACGAAGATCAGCCCGTGGGCCTCGCGGCACGGATACGCGCGCACGCCGTTGGGCAAGCGCTCGCGGCCGAGGTAGGGCACGTCGACGCAGCGGCCGCTGTCGCACGCGTAGGTCCAGCCGTGATAGCAGCAGCGCAGCGTTTCGCCGCTCACGACGCCCGCGTGCAGCGGCACCTGGCGGTGCGCGCAACGATCTTCGAGCGCATACACGGCGCCCGATTCGGTGCGCACGAGCACGATCGGATCGCCGGCGAAGCGCACGCCGAGCGTCTTGCCGCGCTTGAGCTCGCGCGACCACGCGAGCGGGTACCAGTGATCCGGGTGAATGGGCACGCGGCGCAGGTCGCGCACGACCGCGCCGGTGGACGGTTCTTCGAGGGTGTTGCTGTCAGGCAAAGGCACTGCGCGCATGCGTGACGCCTCCTGGCTGGACTGAATGTCGAGCGCCGCAAGAAGCGGCGGGAATCAGGAGAGTCTACGCGAAGTTGCCGATCGCGGCGGATGCGATGCGGGTTTGCCCCGGCATCGCGTCCGCCGGTTCGTTGATCCGGCGCAAACGGGAGCCGCTGGTGCGGGGTGCCTGCGGCTCTGCTGGGCGGCGGGCGGGAGCCTCGTCATGCAGCGAGCGGACGGTCACAAGCGGCTCATCAACGGCTCATAAGCGGGCTTCGCGCCACAGCACCGGGTCGGCACGGTACAGCGCCGGGAAGTGCTGCTTCAGCCCGGCGACCTTCGGCAGGTCGTTGAACGCGATATACGGCGCGTCGGGGTGCAGTTCGAGGTAGTTCTGATGATAGGCCTCGGCCGGATAGAAGCCCTTGTAGGCTTCGACACGCGTGACCACGGGCGCCGGAAACACATGCGCGCCGCCGAGCTGCGCGATGTACGCGGTGGCGACCGTGCGTTGCTGCGCCGTGGTCGGGAAGATCGCGGACCGATACTGCGAGCCTTCGTCGGGGCCCTGCCGGTTCAACTCGGTCGGATCGTGCGCGACCGAGAAGAACACCTGCAGCAGCCGGCCGTACGTGACCTGGGTCGGGTCGTAGACGATGCGCACCGATTCCGCGTGCCCGGTCAGCCCCGAGCCGACGAGCGCGTAGTGCGCGGTTTCGGATGCGCCGCCCGCGTAGCCTGCGGTTACCTGCTTCACGCCCTTCACGTGCTCGAACACGCCCTGCACGCCCCAGAAGCAGCCGCCGGCGAACACGGCCGTCTCGTCGTGCGACGCGCCGGGCGTTTCGTCGAGCGTCGGCGCGGGCACGGTGCGCATCGGCTCCGCGGAATTGACGATGCGCTGGTAGCCGAACACGGCGGCCGCCGCGACGGCGATGGCGCCGATGCGGCGCAGCATGGTCGCGCGCCGGCGTGCGGCGGCATCGCGGGTAGGGATCGGGTTCATCTTTTGCTCCTTCGGAATGCGTTGGGAAAGGCGGCGCCGGGATGGCGGCGGCGTGCGATCAGCCGAAAGTGAATGCATACGCATCGACCCCGGGATCGAGAAACTCGATCGCTAACGTGCGGTCGGCGATCGCGCCGGGCTGGCGGACGAGCTGGTACAGGCGCTGGCCGGTGACGGTGCCGTAGCCCTGCGCGTCGACGTCCGTGCCATGCGCGGCGCCGGGCGCCGCGCCGTCGAGCGTCACGCGAAAGCGCACGGGCCGGCCGTTCGTGCCCGGGCCGAGCACCAGGTGCAGGTCGCGTGCATGGAAGCGGTAGACGATCCGGCCATCCTGCGCGGCGAGCGACGCGCGCTCGGCGCCGACGTTCCACGTGCCCGCGAGGCCCCAGTCGTTGAGCGCCGGCCGGGCCGGCGCGTCGTAACGGTGTGCGGCATCGCGCACGGCACCGCCCGGCGACGCGAAGCTTTCCGCACGCGCATAGCCGACATACGTTTCGGGTGAACGGACGTCCGCGCTGTCGGCCGCCGCGAGCGCGCCCTTCGCTGGTGCGCCGGCGAGCCCGAGCGGCACGTTCAGCGCGTCCGGGTGGCCGGCTTCGGCGAGCAGCGACTGGATCGCGCGTTCCGATTGCGCGTATTCGCCTTCGCCGAAGTGGTGATGGCGGATCCGCCCTTGCGCATCGATGAAGTAGTGCGCGGGCCAGTATTCGTTGTTGAACGCGCGCCAGATCGAATAGCCGTTGTCGATCGCGACCGGGTAATCGATGCCGAGGTCGTGAACGGCCTTCTTCACATTGCCGATGTCGCGCTCGAATGCGAACTCCGGCGCGTGCACGCCGATCACGACCAGCCCGTACGGCGCGTATTTGCGCGCCCACGCAGCCGTGTACGGCAGCGTGCGCAGGCAGTTGATGCACGAATACGTCCAGAAATCGACCAGCACGACCTTGCCGCGCAGCCCGGCCGCCGTCAGCGGCGGCGAGTTCAGCCACTGCACCGCGCCGTCGAGCGACGGCAGCGTGCCTTCGACCGGCAGCGCGGCCGCGGTGGCGCCGGCCGCACGCATCATTGCGCTGCCGGCCATCGCACCACCGCCGGCCTGCGCGCCATCCACTGCGGCGGCCATCATCGCGCCGCCCGTCGCGTTGTCGGTAGCGGCGCTCGGGGCCGCTGCCGCCGACGCGCCGTTCGAGCGGCCGCCGAGGCGGTCGACGAGCTTCGTTTCGAGCCCGCCCGTGGTGACCGTCGACAGTTGCGCGAGGGCGCCCGTGTCGAGGCCGAGCGCGATCGCGCCGACGCCGGCCAGGAGCGCCGCGCCGATCCCGCGCCGGATCCATTCGCCGGCGCCGAGCGAGCGCTTCATCGCGGCGAACACCTTGCCGCCGATCACGAGCGCGACGCCGAGCGACGTCGCCGCGCCGGCCGCATACGCGACGAGCAGCAGCGTCGTGCCGACGCTCGCGCCGCGCAGCGCGGCGCCGGTCAGCACGAGGCCGAGGATCGGGCCCGCGCACGGCGCCCACAGCAGGCCTGTCGCGACGCCGAGCAGCAGCGACGACGCAGGGCCGGCCGGGCGGCCGTCGCGTTGCGCGAACCCGGTGAGCCGGTTGCCGGCGGCGACGAGCGGGCGCGTCAGGTGTTCCGCGAAACGCGGCATCAGCAGCGTCAGGCCGAACACGGCGAGCAGCACGATCGCGATCCAGCGGCCGGCCTGGTTGGCCTGCGCGACCCAGCCGCCGCCGACGGCGGCAAGCGTCGCGACGACGGCGAACGTGAGCGCCATGCCGGCGAGCAGCGGCAGGCCGGTGCGCACGAACGGCTGGTCGGCGCGCGCGAACACGAACGGCAGCACGGGCAGGATGCACGGGCTCAGGATCGTGAGCACGCCGCCGAGATAGGCAAGAACGATGAGGAGCATGATGCGTTCTCCAGTCGGATGGGAGTGGGGCCGGATCAGGCGGCAGCCGGGTGGAACGCGAGCGCGAGGCCGTTCATGCAGTAGCGCAGGCCGGTCGGCGCGGGGCCGTCGTCGAACACGTGGCCGAGATGGCCGCCGCAGCGGCGGCAGTGCACCTCGGTGCGGACCATCCCGAACGACGCATCGGTGTTGGTGCCCACCGCATGATCGAGCGGTTTCCAGAAGCTCGGCCAGCCCGTATGGCTGTCGAACTTGGTGGCCGACGAGAACAGCGCGAGGTCGCAGCCGGCGCACGCGAACGTGCCGTTCCGGTGCTCGTCGTTCAGCGGGCTGGTGAACGGCCGCTCGGTGCCGGCTTCGCGCAGGACCGTGTATTGGGCGGGCGTGAGCCGGCGATGCCATTCGGCGTCGCTGAGCGTGATTTCGAACGGGACGGCCTTCGGCGAGCCGGCCGGCGGCGCGGCGAACGCGCGGCCGACCAGCGCGCGGCGGCCGGCGGACGACAGCGCCGCGAGCGCGGCGAGGCCGGTGGCGCCGGCGAACAGCAGATGTCTGCGGGTGGGCATGATGGGCTCCTGGAAGCAGGTCCTGAAAACATGCGCCCATCGTAGGCGGCTGCCGGTGTCGAAGTCCTCACGGAAAGTTAAATGAATCGTGATTATTTTCTGGGTGCTCCGAATAGTTCCGGTGAAATCCGCCAAATCCCCGTCTGACAAGGGTTTGCCGGGTATTCGTGGTCCGTTCACTTCCACGGAAATCCGGCACGAGCCGCAACTTTTTAGTGTCTTTTTAGTGTTCGTCGTGTGGGGTAGGCTCTGCTTGGGATGCGCGGGTTGACCTGATGACGAAATCGATGGAGGGCGATCATGGGTGCACTGACGGTCAGACAAATCGAAGCCGCAAGGGCGACTGGAAAGCGGTATTTCCTGTCGGATGGGCGTGGACTGTTCCTGCGCGTCGGCCCGACCGGCGGGAAAACGTGGTTTGTTCGCGTCAGCATCAATGGCAAGCAACGCGACAAGCCGCTGGGCAAGGTATGGGGGCGCTGCTCGAGCGTTGCGCAGCTGTCGCTAGAGGATGCACGCACGGCAGCCGCGATGATTCGTTCCCAGGCGCGCGACGGCGTCGACTATCTCGAAGCGAAGAAGCGTGAACGCCAGACCAAGGTCGAAAAAGCGGCGACGGCAGATCTCACGTTCGGCGATTTATTCGATGCATGGTTTGTGACCATCAACAAGAAACGCGGCAAAAAGGGTCGAAAGGATGGCGGTAAATTGCTTCGAGGTGGGATGGAAAGGCATGTGCTGCCCTCTCTCCGTACACACAGGATCGCAGACGTGTTTGCGTCGAACGTTCTGCCGCTGCTTACCGCGATTTCCGACGTGGGACACAACCGTCAAGCGGTCGAGATGTTGATAACGATCCAGCAAATGGTTCGATGGGGAGAACGTAATCAGCCGTGGAAGCGCTTGCTGATCGATTGCGACGTGCTTGCGCTTGCGAAAGAGGATGTCGTTTCAGGTGATTACGATCCGGTGCGTGGCAATGAGCGTAACCGCACACTCACGGACGATGAAATCCAGTCACTCGGTGAACTGATTCCGGCCGCGCGACTTCCGCGTTCCATCGTGTCAGCGGTATGGGTGATGCTCGCGTGCGGAACGCGCGTCGGCGAAACGCTCCTGACGCGCTGGATCGATCTCGACTTCAAAGCACGAACGTGGACGATTCCAAAGGAACACACGAAATCGAACACGGCGATTACGATTCATCTGTCCGATTTCGCTCTGGCACAGTTTGCAGCGCAGCAAGCCGTGCGCGCCGGCGTGCCCGAAGGCAACGCACGCCGCGAATACGTGTTTCCCTCGGAAAAGGGCAAACTGCCGCACGTCAGTATTCATACGACCTGCGGGGCGATCCATGACCGGCAACGCCCGAAGGATGCACCGACAGAAGGTCGCACAACGGCAACCGATGCGCTCACTGTCGCGGGCGGCCAGTGGAAATGTCATGACTTGCGCCGGACGTGCGGGACTATGATGCAGTCTCTCGGCATCCCAGAAAGCATTGTGCATCGGTGCTTGAACCACGCGCGCAACGATCCGCTTGATCGAATCTATCTGCAGTTCGACTATGACGCGCAGATGCGCGATGCATGGCGGCGATGGGGCGATCGTTTGTCGGTTTTGCTTGGCATGAGTACAGAAAACGTACGCTTTCTGTTTGCGCCGTAATCGGAGAGTGCTTGTCGACGACGCAGGTCTGAACTGTCGTCCGCGGATAGCCGCGCTAATGGCTTTGGTGAGCCCCTTCAAGTCATCGACCACGGCGATCAGAATGTCCTGGCAGGCGTGCGTTCGTTGAACACCTTGAGCCGGAACTTGGCGCCCTCGGTCCGTTCGATCCAGAGGCCCAGCACGTCGAGCTGGCCGTCGGCCTGGATGCCTAAGGCCGGAGACGGCCTAGTTGCTGACCACGCCGTCGTCGCGGATATTGCCCGCAGCGCGTCGAAGAAGACCACCGGATACATCGTCTCAAGCGGGCGGCTCTGCCAGCTCAGCGCATCGGCCATTACCTCGTCGGTGACCGAGATGATGAAGTCGGGAGATACCTCGGTGACGTATTGCTCGTGTCGTACGATTGCGTGCGTGGCGCCAAAAACCGGCGCAAGCCTATCCTGCGTTACCTCCTTTTCATGTCTTTGCTTTTGAAGTTCGCCAATCCCACGGGCTTGGTGAGTTTTGCTGCACGGAAAAAACAGAGCTCGGCTGCAGAAAGGACGAATCGGCTTGCGCAGGAAAATTGTGTGAGCCATACAGCAAAGCGAACTGAACAATGCGAAAAGTGTCCCAGCCGCATGTGCGGATCCGGGGCAATCGGTTGATCTGTTGCCACAGGAAAACCGAATGCTGAGAGCGATCGCGCAGAGCGCACAGGTTGCGTATCGCGCAAGAAGGGCGATCGTCCGAACGCAAATCAGGTGCGCCAGTATCGAAGCGGAACGACAGACAAGGCGCGAGGATTAAATCAATCGATCAGAGTTCCGCCGTTAGCATCCGTAAAAACGTGTACGCCCGATTGCATCAAACTTCAGACGTGGTCGTTGCCTTGGAAACGTAATCGATCGTGTGATCGGCGGTGTGACCCGGTGCTTGTGGGCACGCACACTTGAATACGCGCTTGCTCGCGCACAAAGGCAAAAATATTCTCGTTTCCAGGCGAGTCTGGCGAATTCTTGCATGTGTCGAGACCTCCAGTTTGGCTTGTTTTTTGACGTTAGCGGCCGCCATTGCCTGCAGAACCGAACAGCCGGGCGACGTGCAAACGCCGCCCGTCAGTCGTTATGCCTTCATCTGCCGCATCGCATCGGCGAGCATCCACAGCGCACGGTTGAGCTTCACGCATCTGATCGATGCCGGTAATGGGGCGCGTGGACATCGCGCGGCCCGAGCGGGAGCGGCCACGCAGGCCACCCTTGGTCAGGTTTTCCTGCACGCGGTTAAAGACGGTCCAGAGGTCGTCGTGGCGATCCTCGAAGCGGCGCGGGGCCAGCAACTGGCTTTCGCTGACGGGAGCAGGCGCTTCGGCGTCGGTTGGGTCGTACCGCAGCGCGAGCGCGGAGCGGGCGAACGCCTGCTGTTCGTCGCGGTCGAGCGTCACCGAGCGCATGCCGTCTTTCTGTTCGCGGATCAGTTCGAACCCGTCGAGCACGTCGAACGCACCGTTGATCACGTTCTGCACCACGTTGCCTTTGTGCGGCACGCGGATATCGGCGATGTTCTCGCCCGCGACCATGCCGTTCTGGCAGACAAAGCAGAATGTGCCGGCGAGCATCTGGTAACTGCTGGTGCCATCGTGCGAGTTCAGCAGCACGATTTCATCGGCTTCCTCACCGGTGATCTGGTCGGCATGGCGCAGCCGAAGCATGTGTTTCGTGAATTCGCGCTTGCTGGAGTCGCGCACGCGGGTCTGACAGATCATGAACGGTTGAAAGCCCTCATTACGCAGGCCGCGCAGAACGTCGATGGTGGGAATGTAGGTGTAGCGCTCGGAGCGGCTTTCGTGCTTGCCGTCCGCGAAGATGGACGGGGCCACACGGCGAATCTGGTCGTCTGAGAGGGGGGCACTGGCGCGCAGCATCGGTGCGCAGTAATGGAAAGAGGAAGCGAGTTGCATGACGTTCTCCACAGTCAAGGTTGAGGACTTGAACCGAGCGAGGAGATATGTCATGCCGTTGCGGCTGGATATCTCCCGGTGGAACTCGGGGTTGGCGTTGCTGCCGCCTGACTCCCGGGTTCCCGCCCGTGCGACTGAAGGAGCCGATAGCGGGCAGGCGTCAAGGAAAAAGGCGCGGGAGGGGGCGGGCAACACGGTCCCGCGCCCCTTGATGGCTGCCCGCTATCGGCTACGGTCGCGGGTCAAGGGCGCGAAGCTGGGAGTCGGGTGCGTGCCATGCTCCGGGCTGACCGCAGGCTGCGTAGTGAGATGGGACTCGGCGCGCCGCGCGACACTCGTGTTGGCTTGCCAGCGTCGAGACGGGTGACGCTTTATTGCATTGCAGCGCAGGCCGGCGACAAGAAATCGCGACGAGGGTGACGCGGCGCCGCCGCCGCGTGCTTTGCTCATGGTTGACTGCGCGTGAGGCGGTGTTGCGGTGAAGTGTCCGATAAGTTACCGGTGAGCTACGGATGGTGAGCAAGGCTGATAGACGCCGGTGGTATTTTGGGCGTTAGGCCTGAGGGGGAAAAAATGCATGAATGACCGCGCCTTGCTGGTGTTGTGAAAATTCACGGGGCGCGATATGTCTGGATGGTTTCGCCGAGCATGCTTTATTTGAGAGCTGTTGGATTGGGACGAGCAACGCGGTGCCTCCGAGCACGAATACTGTATGGCGTCGAGGCACTGAAAGAGAATCCCGAAAACGGATGACGAAGAGTTACAACGAGCAGCAGGTCCTTGAGCGGCAAGTCCGCGAGTGGACGGCAGAACTGAAGCGGTTGGCCGGGCAGATTGCAGCAGCAAAAAGGCAATCATGCGCGATCATGATGATCACACCGCTTGACGCGGACTACGCAGACGTCGTGCCTGAACTGATCACCGAGGACGCGATGCGCGTCTTGAATTACGGCTGGCCGGAGGGCTTCGAGGTCGAAGTCCTCAATCAATCAGCCTGATCGATCCGTGAGATCAAGATGAGCGATATTCCTTCCGAAGCGGAGCAAGCGGCCGTTCGCGCCGTTGTGTCGAATACTTCAGTGCGTGTCCGAAGTGCTCGCGTCCGTTCCGGACCTGTTGCTGCACTCGAAGTGTCGCGTGGCTGTATTGGGGTACTTCCCACGTGTGTGACTGCGTATCGATCTTGGCGTCGACACGCACATGTGCTGCTGATGGAGAGATTGTCATGGCAGGGAATTTGTCTTGCAAGACCCCCCATTGGGGGGTATAACAGTAAGTCTCGTCGAGGAGAGCAACATGGACGTGGCTGTCGATCCTGAAACCGCCCATGCGGCCGATGTGTTCCTAAAACGTATCGCGCAGCGCTACCCGGTCCGCCGGGCAATCCTCTTTGGTAGCCGAGCGCGTCACGAGCATACCGACGAAAGCGACGCTGATATCGCAGTCATCCTGAGCGGCGTTCACGGTGAACGCACGGACATCGTGCTGGACATGGCGGGGACGTCGTTTGACGTATTGCTGGAAACGGGAGTGCTGGTCGGCGCCCTTCCGATTTGGGAGGACGAACTGGAGCACCCGGAACGGTTCAGTAATCCGGTCTTGATCGAGAACATCCGCCGCGAAGGAATCACGCTATGAGGATGACTTCCGCGGACTATATGGCAAAAGCCGTACGCGCGTTGGCGGAGGCCCATGTATTGCTGCAGGTCGGTGGGCGCGAGGGCGCATGCAATCGCGCGTACTATGCGATGTTCGACGCCGCTCATGCCGCGTTGCTCGGCGTTGGAGTCGTTGAGCAATCGCCGGCAACCCATAGCGGCGTGATCGCGGCATTTGGTCTAAAGCTTGTGAATCAGGGGCTTGTGCAGCCCGAATACGGCCGATCACTGAGACAAGTCGAGAGTTTGCGCGGCATCGCAGATTATGGCGTCGGTAATATCCCCATGGACAAGGCGCGTTGGGCGGTTACGCAGGCGGAAAATTTCGTTGCAGTCGTGCGGGAGCTTTTGACGCCTGATCAGGAACAAAGGCCCGATGATCCGGATGCGTCTCCGACGCCCGATCTGGACTTGTAAGCGAGGGGACGCGAATGGCCACCAATAAGTCGCCTCCTGAGATCACGCAGCAGGTGTTTCTCCGCGATGCGATGGCGTCACTCTGCATGACGCGTATGGAGTTCGCAGAGCGTATCAGCGTTCCGATCAAGACGCTGGACAAGTGGTTGGCACCGGTGAGCACAAGCGATTTTCGGAATATGCCTGATGTGGTATGGGCCTATGTGCGAGAAATTTTGGACTGGACGAAAAAAGGGCTTGATTCTCAAGTCAGGGCCGTGTCAGAAACGTCATGTGCTGGGGAGCGGCTAAAAATCTCAGCTAATGGCGAGGTGCGTCGCTCGCCGAATAGGAATGCGAACAGATGACTGCTTGCCGCTAAGATTGTCGTATATACAATTTTCCGGATGTGGGGCGCGAAGGCGTAGAACGAAATCACCTGATCCCAGGCCCGGCGCCAGAGCGGCAATCGGGGGGTATTTTGTACCCCAGGGGCTCGTATCGAACGCATCCAGCGCCATGGCGGCGGCTTTCGCCGACGGTGCCCGATAGACCTCCTTGAGCGCCGCTGCGACCGATTTCCTGTCTTTCCAGCTGGCGAAGTCCAGTGAGTTCAGGATCAGATGCACGATGCAGGTCTGGACCGTCGTTTCCGAGAACACCGTGTTGATCGCTTCCGGGAAGCCCTTCAGGCCGTCGACCACGGCGATCAGGATATCCTGCACGCCGCGCAGCTTAAGGCCGTTCACTACCCTCAGCCAGAACTTGGCCCCCTCGGTCTGCTCCATCCAAAGGCCCAACACGTCGCGTGTGCCGTCGCGGCGCACGCTCAGCGCCAGGTAGATCGCTTTGTTGCGCACGACGCCTTCGTCGCGGATCTTGACTCGCAAGGCGTCGAAGAACACGACCGGGTACATCGGCTCGAGCGGCCGCTGCTGCCATTCGCGCACTTCGTCGATCACGGCATCGGTCACCGTACTGATGAAGTCCGGCGACACCTCGATGCCGTACATCTCCAGCAGGAAACCCTGAATCTCCCGCACGCTCATGCCGCGTGCGTACATCGCAATGATCTTGTCGTCGAAGCCGGTGAAGCGTCGCTCGCCCTTGGCGATCAGCACCGGATCGAAGGTGCATTCGCGGTCGCGCGGAATCTCGACGTCGAGCAGGCCGTCGTCGGTCTTGATGCGCTTACGGCCGGTGCCGTTGCGGTGGTTCGTGCTACTCGCTGGCTTGGCTTCACCCTTCTCGTAACCCAAGTGGTGGGTCAGTTCGCCGCCCAGCGCACGCTCGAAGATCGCCTTCTTGAGTGCGGCCAATTGCTCATTGATCGTCGCCGTCCAGTGCCCCGGGCACCAGTTGCTTGATCAGTTCCGGCGTCACGCCTGCGCTATTCGAAGACGGACGGATGGCTACGACTGCTATCAGAACCAGTTGGCCGAATGGATCAACGGCATCCTCACAGTACGAGTTCCTCTTGTAACGTCTCGCTGACCTTGCTCAAGCCGTCAAGACGGTCGAGCAGTCGGCGCGCATCTACACCCCTGAACGATCACATGCAGCCCTGAAATACAAAACGCCCGATGCGATGCATCGGGCATGCTAGCGCCTCGATATTGTCAACCTATTCAATGACTTGACACCCCCACACGCGTTGCGCCGTATGGTCGGTATGTGTGGCATCGATTTCGATGCCACACATACTTTGAGCGAGTTACTGGCCGCAATTTAAAATGTGCGGGATCGAATTGATGGATGCGCCGGAGTTCCTCAGGTGCTTGGACGAGCGTATCACTTGAGCTATTGATTTTTTTAAAATACCATCATTTATCATAGAAATACGGGCCGCATTACGGAATACTCAATTATTTAGAAGACGTTCGAGCAGTTCATACTCGACGGGATCGCTCGCGCACTGACCGCCACCGCATTCGAGTAACGTCGATACGAGATTGGCGATGATCGTAAGCCCGAAGACTGCCATCGCGATTCGCCCGCTGGTACTCATCGACGCGGGTTGCACAGTATGGCTTGTGCGGCGGACAGCAAGCAGCAAGGAAACATACAAAATGATCAACACCGACGCGATAAAGCACCATGTGTAGAAATGCAAGCCCCACAGAGCTGAACCGTACGCTCCCGAATCGGGTGCGATGTGTAGCAGTACCTGACGACCTGCGATGACGCCGGTTGCGACAGCGCTGACGAGCACGCAGCAATAATGTGTGCCACGTACGCCGTATCTGACGTTCATTGCGAATCCGATCCCGGCGAGGATCAATCCGACGCGCTGCAGTAAGCAAAGTGGACAGGGTAGCTCATTGAATGCAAGTTGATAATAGAATGCGATGAGCAGTGCTGCACTAATCGCAATTAATGCAAGAACATCTAGCGTATTGTTCGTCGTCGCGTTGTCGTTGCTATCGTTTCGTAGAATCTTCATTTCCATTATCGCGATGTCATTTAGAGGGATAGATTGAGCGAATCTGTCGCGTGATGAGAGAATGAGAAAAGTGTGGAGATCAGTGCGACGACGAACAAAGAGATCGTACGTGAACGCGTACCGTATATCATTGAGACGAACGATGCGAGTGACAACAGAAACGGAAGAAACATAAAAATTTCGAGTCCTTCAGGTGGTGGTTAAAACGAACAGCGTAACGAGGTTGGGTCAGACGACCGAAAATCGATTGCCTGTCACAGGTTGGAATAGAAGAGCCGGCAAGGCCGCCGTAGCGATCATGGCAGGGGCGTCATCCAAGCGTGCCGACAATGCTGACTTCCTTGTTGTCGGGAACTTCGTTGTACGACAGGACGGTTAGGTCCGGAGAGAACAGTTTGGCGTACCGCGCGAGCATCGGGCGAATGCGTGGCACCACGATCAGCACTGGGGCGGCGCCCATTTGTTTCAATTGTTCGACCACCGCCGGCATATGGGTCTGCAACTGCGAGAGCACATTCGGTTCGACCGGGAAATTGTCCAGCGGCACACGGGTTCCCGATTGCTCCGCGAGACTTAGGGCATTCAGCAGAATGTTCTCGAGTTCCACCGTCAGGCTGAAACCCTGGAGCGCCTCGTGCTGGGCGCCAAGTCCGGCCACGATCTGGCGACGCAGTGCGCAGCGGACTTCGGCCACGAGCAGTAGCGGATCCTTGGTGGTTTCCGCGGCCTCCACCAGCGTGGCGGACACGGTCTCGATGTCCTTGATCGACACGTTCTCGGCCAACAACGTACGGAACACCTTGCGCAACTGACTGTGCGTGAGGCATTTTCCCAGCGCATCGGCCAGCGCTGGCGCAATGGCCATCAGGCGTTCGATGATGGCGGTCACATGATCGTAGCTGAACAGGTCGGGAATCGTTTCGCGAATTAACTTGGCCGCATGCGTGGCGATCACCGTCGCGCAATCGACGACCTGGTAGCCGAGGCCGAGGGCATGGGCCTTCTGGTCGGGCTCGATCCACGTGACGGGCATGCCGTAGGCAGGGTCGATGTCGGGTGTGCCATCCAGTTCCCCGTAGACGGTAGGTGACGGAATGGCCATCAGCTTTCCCGGTTGCACTTGGGCCTGAGCCAGTGTGGTGCCATTGAGCACGATGGTGTAACTGGAGGGGGGCAGGCTCATGTCGTCGCGCGCGCCGATGGCCGGTAGCAGGAAGCCGAGCTGTTCCGACAGGGTTTGTCGGGTGCCATGCAGGCGGCGCACCAGCGGCGCGCCCTGAGCGCGGTCCAACATCTCCACCAGCTTGTAGCCGAGGGATACCGAAAGCGCGTCCACATACGGCAGGCTGCTCCAGTCGAACGATTCGCTGCCGGGCGCGGCTAGCGTGGCTTGCATGACACGGGCGGTTTCTTCCGCCTCGACCGCGGCGGAGGGCGAAGTACGCTGCGTCATCCGATAGCCGACGTAACTGAGCACTGCTGCAAAGCACAGAAACACCAATGTCGGCATGCCCGGGATCAGACCCAGCGCGGCCATCAGTGCGGAAGCGCTGAACAGCACCAACGGCGAAGCCAGCAATTGCTGGCCGACCTGTTCCTCGAAGTCGCGTGCATCGTCGATGCGGGTGACAATGACCGCGGCGGCGGCGGACAGCAGGAGGGCGGGTATTTGCGCGACCAGGCCGTCCCCGATGGCCAGCAGCGCATACTTGTGGAATGCCTCGCCTGCAGGCAAGCCGTGCATGATTACGCCGATGATCACGCCGCCGATCATGTTCGTGATGAGAATCAGAATGCCGGCGATGGCGTCGCCGCGCACGAACTTCGAGGCGCCATCCATGGCGCCGTAAAAGTCGGCTTCGGTCGTAACGTCCTTGCGGCGTTGCTGGGCTTGTGCCTGTGTGATGACACCGGCGTTCAGATCGGCGTCGATGGCCATCTGCTTGCCGGGCAGCGCGTCGAGGGTGAAACGCGCCGACACTTCCGAGATGCGCTCCGCACCCTTGGTGACCACGACGAAATTGATGATCATCAGGATCACGAACACGACCAGCCCGACCACGAAGTTGCTGCCGATCACTACATTGGCGAACGATTCGATCACTTGGCCGGCTGCACTCGGGCCCGTGTAGCCATTGAGCAAAACAACGCGTGTGGATGCGACGTTCAATGTCAGGCGCATCAGCGTGGCAGCCAGGATAATGGTCGGGAAGGCCGAGAAGTCCAGCGGTCGCTTCACGGTCACGGCTACCATGACCACCACGATGGACAGCACGATGTTGAACGTGAACATGATGTCCAACGCGGCTGGCGGAAGCGGCAGGATTACCATCGCCAGGATGGTGAACAGGGCGAGAGGCGCAGCAAACTTCAGGCGCTTGAGCAGGTCGATCACGTTCATCGGGATTGGGACTTTTGCAAGTGTTCGGGAATGGTGATGCCGGTGGGCAGCGATGGTGAAACGTCGCGTCCACCGCTGCGGAAAGCCTTGATCTGTAAAACGTAGGACAACACCTGCGCTACCGCGCGATACAGCTCTGCCGGAATTTGCTGATTGACCTGGCTGGTGTGGTAGATCGCACGCGCCAGCGGCGGCAGCTCGATCACCTCGACGTTGTGCCCTCGGGCGACGTCGCGAATGAACAGCGCAACCTCATCGACCCCCTTGGCTACGACGTACGGCGCTTGTGCACGCGTTACGTCGTACTTGAGTGCGACTGCATAGTGAGTCGGGTTCATCACCACCACATCGGCGGTTGGCACGGTCTTTCGGATCCCCTGGCGCGCGAGCTGGCGCTGGATTTGGCGGATGCGGCTCTTGACCTCGGGCTTTCCTTCAGACTGCTTCATCTCATCTTTGATGTCACGCTTGCTCATGCGCTGGCCGCGCTTGAAGATGATTTGTTGTACCGGTATGTCGACGAGTGCGAACACGATGATGATGCACGTCAGCGTGAGCGCAGAGGTCAGGAACAGGTTTGCCCCACCGGTCAGTGCATCGGCGAGCGGCGCGCCTTGCAAGCGGATGAAGCCGCTCAAGTTGGAGCGGCAGACGATGAAGAGCGTGGCCATCAATACGAGGGCCTTGAGCACGGTCGTGCCGAACTGGACGTAATGCTTGCCGGACACCAGGCGCTTGAGCCCGGAAAGCGGGTTCAAGCGGTTCAGCTTCGGCATGACGTTCTTGTGGCTTATGGCCCAGCCGCCCGGTACCAACGACGCGACGATGATGCCGGCGGGCACCGCGGCCAGCGGGGCAAGCATCTTGCACAATAGCAGTGCCGCTGCGGGAAATAGCATCGACGCCGCATTGCCGATCCTGTCGTCGCCGGAAAGGTCTGCAAACGACAGCGCGAAAATGTGCTTGAGTTCAACCAGCCACGCCGGGGCTAATACGACGATAAGCTTGAGAGCAATCAGAATTCCCACACACGTGCCGATATCTCGCGAACGTGCAACCTGGCCTTCCATTCTGGCTTTGCGCAGTTTCTGCGGGGTGGCCTTTTCGGTCTTGTCGCCGGTTTGTTGCTCGCTCATTGCATTCCCCCGTTGCCGAGGGGCCGCGTCGCGAGTCGATCGTAGAGTTCTAGAACGTGCTCCACCATGCGACCGTAGTGATCCGGCAGTGACGGCAACAGCAGCGTCAGCAGTAACAGCCCGAACATGGTCGTGATCGAAAAGCCCAACGCGAAAAGATTCAGTGCGGGTGCTACGCGGTTGAGGAGGCCCAGGCCGACTTGTACTACCAGCGTAGCGAACATCACCGGAAGCGCCAACGCCACGGCGGCGGAGAACACCCAGCCTACTGCGAAGGCGAGATGCTTGAGCGCGTCGAGGTCGAAGGCAAAACGACCGACCGGCCAGACTGCAAAGCTGCGCGCGATGACAGCCGTCAGGATCAGGTGGCCGTCAACTGCGAAGAACAGCAGGATGAACACCACGTACATTATGCTGGTGAGTACGTCGGCCATCTGGCCATTCATCGGATCGTTGATTTGCGCCATGGACAGGCCCAATTGCGACGACGCGACGGTACCGAAAATCTGCAGCGCGCCCAGCACGAGATGGAACACGAAGCCGAGCAGGCCGCCTATCAGGACCTGTTCGGCCACGGCAGCCACACCTTCGAACTGCAGCAGGTCGATCACGGGCATCGCCGGAATACCGGGCTGTATGGCTAATGCGAGGATGAGGGCGATCAGCAGGCGAATGCGCACAGGGACCATTGCGTCACCCAGGATCGGCGACGCGGCCAGCGCGGCAGCGATTCGGCAGAAAGGCCAGAAGATCGTGTTCGCGAGCGGCAGGAACTGGGGAAGGACAATTTCCATTGCCGAGTCACCCGGTCAGTTGTGCGGCGCGGCTGAAGATCTCAACCGTGTAATGCATGACGCGGCCGGTCATCCACGGGCCAGCCAGCGCGAGTGCGACCAGCGTCGTGATCAGGCGCGGAAGAAAGCTCATCGTCTGCTCATTGATTTGTGTCGCGGCCTGGAATATGGCCACCAGCACACCCGTGATCAGGCCTGGTGTAATAAGCACGAGGATGATGACGAGCACCAGGCGCAACGCGTCGACGGCGAAGCTGGCGGCCAGATCGGGAGTCAGCATCAGTAGGCCTTCACGCTGGTAATGAGGGTGTTGACGGTAAGTGACCATCCGTCCACCAGTACGAACAAGAGCAGCTTCAGCGGCAGCGAGATGACGAGTGGCGACAGCATCATCATGCCCATTGCCATCAACACGGACGCGACAATGATGTCGACGATCAGGAACGGGATGAACAGCATGGCGCCCATCTGGAACGCAGTCTTCAGTTCGCTCAGCACGAACGCCGACAATTTAACCAGGAACGGCTGCTTCTCCGGGTCCGTGATTTTTTCGGTGCCGGAGAGTTTGGCCATCTGCGCAAGCGTGGCCTTGTTCGTCTGCACAAGCATATAGCGGCCCAGCGGTTGTTCCGATGTCGCGAGCGCGGCCTGCATGCTGATCTTGCCCTGGTCGTATGGCACGAAGGCCTTTTGCCAGATTTCCTCGCCGACCGGGCGCATCGTAAGCATGGTCAGCACCAGCGCGACACCCGTCACGATGCGTCCCGGCAATCCTTGCTGCAGGCCTAGCGCCTGCTTGACCAGTGACAGCACGATCACATAGCGCAGGAAGCTCGTCATCGTCATCAGCAGCGCGGGCAGTAGCCCGAGCAGCGTCATCAGAACGAGGATCTGAGTTTTGACCGTGAAGCCTTGGCCGCCGACGGCATCGGATGTGAGCGTCAGCGTGTCGGCTTGCACGAGTGCGGGCACTGCGAAAACGGCTAACGCCAGACCCAGGTGGGGCAGGAGGTCGCGATTCTTCATGTCGCAAGCGAGTTGAGGTCGTCGAGTTCGATGATGCGTAGCCCGTAGTGTTCTCCCGAGACGACGACTTCGCCCAAACCCACAGGCGTACCATTTACCTTGATGATGAGGGGGTCGCCGGCCAGGCGATTGAGCTCCACCGTCGAGCCGGTTTCGTACGACAGCAGATCGGCTAGCGGTACGGTGGCTTCCCCCACCTCCAACGTCAAGCGCACGGGAATGCGGCGCAGCATACGCATCGGGTCGCGCGGCGAAGCAGGTTCTGTGATGGATTTGGGATCGTCGCCCAGATCCAGACCGCCCAACGCGGAGAGATCAAGGTCGGTGGTCGATGTCATGTTGGGGGGTTACTCCACGGGTTCGAAAGAAGTAATCCACAGCGCGCCTTGGTGTTCGGCCAAGGCCGCGCGGTAGAGGCGGACGTTGTTGACGAGCACGTCGACGGTATCGGGCAAGCGAACAGGCAGCACGTCGCCTGGCCTCATACGAAGCAGTTCGTCGAGGCGCATGTTCTTGGACAGCACGTGCACCGACATCGTGACCGGGATGCACACGTTGGCCGGAGCACTATCGGGTGCAGCACGCTGATGCTGAGCATCGAGGCGCGCAAACAAGCGGTCGAGCCACATTTCTTCCAATGCGAATTCAACGTCGCCACCGACTTTGCGCAAGCGGTCCAAGATGGTCATGCGCAGGACGCGGACACCGGGGCCGGGCAGGATGTCCCCACTTGGCAAAAAGGGCTCTGCGTGGTCGCCGAGCATTGCTGAAGCAAACGCGGCTAGCAGCGCGGTGTGTTGTTGTGCCGCGAAACGCCGTTCCGCCCCGGTTTCCGGCACGGGCGCCGGGGCGTTCGGCACGGCTTCGTCCAGCGAAGTGCCGTAATGACAGGCCAGCAGCGCCAGCAGTAGCGTGCGGTCGCAGCGCACTGAAATCTGCCCATGGTTGCATGCATAGGTGCGCCAGACGGCCGCATTGCGCGACCGCATCGCGGCGACAGAGAGCTCGGTGACGACGAAGCGCGTGCCACGGCGCAGATTGAACCGTTCATGAAGGGAGTGGTCGATTCTGCGCTTGATATCTTGCAGCACATCCTCGAGCAAATGGTATGGACGCCCCAGCATGCACGGATCAAGCACCACCGGAGATGCGGCTCGGCTGCTGCGGGAGTGGGAGGGAGATGCTGACACGGTCAAGGGGTCGTTTTTTGAAGAAGAGTTGGCGCCATTGTCTGCAGCGTGCGGCACGGAGCGGAGAATGTTGAACAGAGTTTGAACACCCCCAAAAAAAACGACCCGCTTGTGGCGGGCCGATTTTGGACTCCAGTGAATCGGGGGTAGTGCTTACTGGAGCAGCGACAAGACCATCTGGTTCATGCTGCTGGTTTGCTTGAGCATGGACATGCTGGCTTGCAGCAGTACTTGCTGCGAGCTCATCTTGGCGGATTCCGATGCCATGTCGGCGTCCATGATGCGGCCTTCGGCGTCAGTCGTGTTCGTCGACATGTTGGCGAGGTTGTTGTGGGTGTGCTCGAGGCGGTTTTCTGCTGCACCGATAGCCGAGCGCAGCGCGCCGACGTCGTCAAGTACGTTGTTGATCAGATCGATCGTCGCATTGGCGTTGCCAGTCAGCTCCGTGCCGGCCACTTCAGGCGTGCCTTCTGCCGGGCCCGTGTAACTAGCCGACAGCCCTTCGAACTTGGTGTGCGCGTTTGCGACGTGCTTGGAGAAATCGACTGCCATCGTTTCGTCCTTGGTGGCGCCGATCTGGAAGGTGATTGCCTTGGTCAGGCGACCGCCCTCGCTCACGACCTTGTTGTCCTTATCTTGGACTTCCTTCTGCATCAGCTTGGCGCCGCCATACGACGTGTTTTTCATGATGTTCGACAGTTCCTTGCCCAGTGCATCGTACTCGGCCTGCATGGCAGACTTTTCGTTTGCCGAGGACGATCCGTCAGCGGCCTGCGTGGCCAGATCCTTCATGCGGTACAGAATGTTGGTGACTTCCTTCATCGCGCCGTCCGCAGTTTGGAGCAGCGACGACGCATTTTGCGTGTTCTGCATGGCCATGCCCATACCGCGGGTTTGCGCTTGCAGGCGCACGGCGATCTGCAGGCCGGCGGCGTCGTCCTTGGCGGAGTTGATGCGCAAGCCGGTACCCAGGCGCGTCATCGTGGTGTTCAGGCTGCTGCTTGTGTTGCCGATGGCCTTTTTGATGTTCATGGCGGCGGCGTTGGTGTGCAGGCTCAGCATGGTATGTAATCCTTAAGTCTAGACTAGGTTGGGGGTATTTGTTTGTCGCTTCCCACTTGTCAGGAGGCGACGCCTGTTCAAGACGGCAGGCAATCCACAGACGTTAAATCGAATCGAGTCGGCCAAGCGGAAGATGCGGCGCGGCGGACGTGCGAACGTCGAGATTGCTTCTCCGCTGGCGGGGGAAGGCTTGCCATTTGAGCGGTGCCGAGCGATGGCGCTATGAGTCGCTGCAATAGCGCCAGTGAAAACTGGCCGTGGCTTTCTGCCGTGGACTGATCTCGCGTATGTCCGTGCGCGCTGAGATAGGTGGGCTCGCCACGGGGGGGGGTGTCGGTGAATACTGCTGTGCTGGCGTTCCCGCGCGTGGCGACATGCTATTGATCCGGCCCGTGTAATGGGGCGACTCCGGAAAATAAGAGTTGTCTGATATTGGGCACGGCGGATGTCGCTCACACTTTAGCTCTACATTGGGATCTGTATCGAAGGTCCAAAAGGAGCTGGTTTGAGATTCAGGTCTCGCCGCGCAAATTTCACACTTGGCATTTCTCTTGCCGCCGGTTCGTACTTGGGTCGCCCGTCCGTTAGGTTGCTGGCGATTCGTCGGCGGTGACGAGCGTTGCGCATAACGCGTGTTGAGAAACGTGCGAGTTCGGTTTGACTGACGCCTAATCTTCACTCTCAGGGCCTTTCTCGCACCATGTGCATGCATGGGCTGCTGACGCAGTGCCGAGCGATTTCGGCCCCGCTGAAATGTCTGCGGCCTCGCGATATTTTTTCGCATCAAGGGCGCCGCAATTCGTAGTTTGCATTCTGTCTATTCTTGCGGGGGGAACTCCGCTGCTTAACCGTGGGCTCCACGAATTCCGTTCGATCGCGTATTGACGGGATACGCCAGTGGGTGCCTCCCAAAATCCTCATCAGTCTCGCAATCATGTCGACAGTCACACCCGCCGATGCAAAAAAGCCGCGCATTGCGCTCCTGGAAGACAACGTCGCACATGCGAGAACCGTCCGGCACTGGCTCGAGGCCGCGGGCTACGATGCGATTGTCGAGCACGACGGCAGTCGCTTTATCGACCGCATCGGCCACGAGAAGGTCGATATGCTTCTACTCGATTGGGATGTGCCCGGCATGACCGGCATCGACGTGCTGATAGACATGCGCAAGCGCGTCGACTATCTGATTCCCATTGTGTTGCTCACTCAGCATGACGACGAGCGCGACATCCTGCACGGGTTGAGCTGCGGGGCGGATGACTATCTGGTCAAGCCTATCAGCGAGCGAATGTTGATTGCGCGTGTTATCGCCCAGTTGCGCAAATGGTACCCGGGGGTCCAGCGCAATCAACAAATCAAATTTTCCGGCTTCATCTTGGACGAGACCACGCGCACGGCGACGTTGCCCGACGGCGAGCAAGTCTCGCTGCCTGAGCGTGAATTTTCCATTGCGCTGTATCTGTTCGCGCACGCCGGACGCGTGGTGAGTCGCGATGTGCTGCTCAAGCAAGTTTGGGGTGCTGCGGATTCGTCGAATGTCGGCACGTTGGCGACCTATATCACGCGGGTGCGAAACGGCCTTCGCCTGCGTCCGAACGGGCTCAGAATTTCGAGCGTGTATCGCTACGGGTATCGCCTCGAGCGGTTGGCGGATGGTGCCGACAACGACCTGGATTGAGCTTGCGACAAGCTGGTGGCTCCATGAGTGCACTCATTTCCCGCTTGATGACGATCGGCCCCTTGCGAGGCATTGTGGTCCTTGCGATGCTGGCGCTGGCTGCGTTGAGCGGTAGCCCCGGCAGCGGCGTGGTGTCGGGCGCGCTTGATCGTGTGCTGTTCGATATGATGGCGCAGGTGGTTGCGCATCGGTCGACGCGCCAGGTGGTGGTGGTCAACATCGACGAAGGGGTGATCGCACAACTGGACCCGCATGGCATGGACGCGTATTTGGCGCAATTGCTCGGCGCTCTTGGGAAGGCGCGCAGCGTCACGCTCGATTTGCCGCTGTGGCCCGGGTTCGATTATTCGAGTCTGCGCGCCGGCATGCGATCATGTTCGCATACCGTGTTGGTCGAGCCAGCCCTCGCCGGGCACGCAGGAAGCTGTTCAAGCCTGCTGCCGCCGGCACTCAGTTCGCTTGCTGCCGCGCGCAGCCAGCGAATCGTTACGATGGGTCACTACGGTGTGGTGAGTGGCTTCGTACCTTACCGTCTGTCCGCGGGCGTCCGTTATGCACACGTTGCACTCGACGCGCTGCGAGTGGCAGGCATCGAACCGCCGTTGCCGGTCGTTGATTTCGTCCGGCCGTACGCGCAGTCGATCGGGGCCGCCCGCACGCCGGCGGTGATGACAATGCTGCCCGCATCGATGCACCTCACGCAGTATTCGGATATTGATGTGCTGCAGCAACGCGTACCTGCGGATGCGTTCGATGGGAAGGTCGTATTCGTCGGTAGTCACGCGTGGGGCGCCGGAGGGATGTTCCAGATCTCGTCGCTCAACTCGCACGAGGTTACGCGCTCACAACTCGACGCGCTCATCGCCGACGCCGTGGCGTCAGGCAATCTCGCGCGCGAAGCGCCCGCCGCCGTCGGGGTGTCGATCTATCTGATCCTCGCGTTCGGCGTCGTGCTGATCTGCGTGTTTGTGCCCGGCCGGGCGGTGCATCTGGCGGCGCTCGGCTGGGGCGCGCTGATCTTCGCCGTTCCACTGGGAATGTTGGTATTCCATATCTGGTTGCCGCTGGGGCTGCTTCCGGTTGTTTGCCTGCTGATCTACGGCTTTTTTGCGTGGGAACGACATGCTCGCATGCTCTCGATGTTGCGAGGCGAATTGCGCGAATGGGGAGCGATCGCCGCCGCAATCCATCCGCGAGAGGGTACCACCGCGGTCGCTGCGCCGTCCGGGCGATCCGACGAGTTGGTCGGCATCAAGGCCGCGTTGCTGCAGGTACGCGGCTGGCAAAAGCTCTACGTCGACATGGTCAACCAGTTTCCGTATCCAGTCTTTCTCACGATGGGCGGCCACGTTGCTGTGTGGAACGCGAAGGCTGCCACTTTAATGCGCGAGGAGTCCGCAGGTGACCTGACCGACGCTCGATTGCCATTCATGCAAGTCGAGCGGCTCGTGGCCGAGAGCGTATGCAAGGGCGGAGACACCAGTCGTGAAATCGAATGGGGCGGTCGCACCTATATGCTGATGTGCGAACGGCTGTCGAGTGGGCTGAGCGGGGATACTTCGTCTGACGGCGACACGCAGATGTCCCACCTGGTTTGTCTGATCGACCTTTGCGATCTGAAGGGATTTGTCTCGCACGACAAGTGGATGTTGCGCCATATCGCGCATGACCTGCGTAGTCCACTGACGGCCATCCTGTCGTTGATCGACCGCCGGGGCGCTTCCGTTGGCAGCAATCCGGACGTGGAGTCGGATCGCGCCTTCCTGAGCGATCTACGGCAGCAGGCTTCATATTCGTTGCGTATTGCGAAGGACTTCATGCAGTTGAGCCGTGCCGAACGACTCGATCGGACCGAATTCGAGCCAGTGGCGTTGAGCGAGGTGGTTGAAGAGGCGATCGACCAGAACTGGCTCGCCGCCGAGCAAAAGGGCGTCGTGTTGCGCGCACCGGTATTTTTGGTCGAGGACACCCTCGTTAGCGGAAATGGTGACATGCTCATGCGTGCGGTCGTCAATGTGTTGGACAACGCGATCAAGTATTCGCCGCCTGGTGCCGTAGTGTCACTCACCATCGGCTCGGCTGGCGACGGCGCGCTGGTACTGAAGGTGACTGATAGCGGCGTCGGCATGACCGACGACACGGTCCGTCGGCTGTTCGAGCCGTTCTTCCAGGCCGAGCGCAAGGCCGACGGCAGCGCCAGCGTCGGATTGGGGTTGCCTTTCGTCAAGGCCGTGATCGAAAGACACGGCGGCACGGTTGCCGTGCACAGTGCGCTTGGTAGCGGCACCGTGTTCGAGCTGATCCTGCCGCGCATCTCGGCGAAGGAGCGAGGCGTCGGATCGCTGGAAACGGTCAGCGTAATCCGACCTGCGACGATGGCGATGGCTGCCGCGCCCGCGCGTGACTGCCGGTTCGCCATATAGCGCGACGCTAGGGGCGCTCGGGCGCGGAGCCGCCCCGAACCATGTTCCTCCATTGTGTACCGGCTCATTTTCCATATGGTCGTGCTCTGCCCCATCGAGCACGAGCAGCAGTGACGGGCCGCCGTTAGCGGGCCAATCAATGTTTCGTTGAACATTCTCGTTCTACGACGGATGACGTCCCAGAATCTGCGCCATAGCCAATCCGGAGCCGCCATGACTGTCGACCTCTCGAGCGCGATGCTCGATTCGATTCGCCAATCCGTCATCCAAAAAAGCGATGACCCGAAAACCGAAGCCGCCTCTGCCGACATCGCGGGAGGCTTCGCCGATTTACTCAAGCAGGCCGTGCGTGGCGCGGATGCGCAACAACATCACGCCGACGATCTCGTCACCGCCGTGGAAACCGGCGCCAGCGATGACCTCGTGGGCGCCATGCTTGCCAGCCAGCAGGCAAGCCTGTCGTTCTCCGCAATGGTCCAGGTGCGCAACAAGGTCATGAGTGCTTTTGACGACATCATCAAGATGCAGGTTTGATGAGGACCGCAAACGTGCTCGCTCAAGCCAAAGCTCGCATTGCGCGCTTCGCGCCTCCCGGCCATTTCCGATTGCCGTCCCCCGCGGCGTTGTCCAAACTGGCGCCCATCGTCATCCTGGCGATTAGCCTGGCCGCGCTGACCATGATGCTGATGCATCGTCAGGACTCGCGCTACAAACCGCTTTTTGGCTCCCAGGAAGCAGTGGTCGCCGCCGACATGATGGCCGCGCTGGACGCCGATGGCATTCCGTACCGTATCCACCCGGACAGTGGCCAGGTGCTGGTGCCTGAGCAGAAGCTCGGTGCTGCCCGCATGATGCTGGCCGCCAAGGGTGTGGTAGCCAAATTGCCGGAGGGGCTGGAGCAGGTGGACAAGAGCGATCCGCTGGGCGTCAGTCAGTTCGTGCAGGACGTCCGGTTTCGGCGTGGCCTCGAAGGCGAACTGACGCAGAGCGTGATGGCGCTCGAGCCGGTGTCGTCGGCTCGTGTGCATCTATCGATTGCCAAATCGGCGTCGTTCATTCTGGCCGATGGCGACAAGAGTTCGGCGTCGGTAGTGCTCACGCTCAAGCCTAACCGCAAGCTGAGCAAGGAGCAGATTGCGGCGATAGTCGCGCTGGTAGCGGGCAGCGTGGCGAACCTCGACCCGGCCCGCGTGACGGTGATAGACCAGGCCGGCAATCACCTGTCCGCGCAGATCGATCCGGTACTGGGAAATTCCACACTCGACAGCGAGTTGGGTGCGCAAATGCGTGAACAGGTATTGCGCAATATTCGCGAGTTGCTCACGCCTGCGTTGGGTGACGGCAACTTTCGCGCGAGCGTTGCCGTCGAGCTGGACCACGATCGCGTGGAAGAGACCCGCGAGCAATACGGCGAGGCCCCGAAGGTGACACAGGAAGCGATTCGCGACGAGAAGGACATCGGTCAGGCAGCGTTGGGGGTACCGGGTTCATTGTCGAACCGCCCGGCACCGCCGTCGACGGCCAGCATGCCCGAAGCGCCGCACTCGGCCAAGAACGCGCAGACACGCCAATACGCTTACGACCGCAATGTCGTACAGATCAAGCGCAGTCCCGTGCGCGTGAAGCGCCTGAACGTGGCGGTGGTTCTGAACAACGCCGCCGCGCCCGGCGGTGGAAAGGCTTGGGCGCCGGCGCAACTTGCGCAGGTGGACACGATCCTGCGCAACGGCTTGGGCATCGATGCCGACCGTGCAGATGCACTGACGGTGTCGTCGCTGGACTTCCGCGGCACGCCGGTGACCGTATCGCAGCCGTGGTGGAAACAGCCCGACAACATCGTGACGATTGGTACTTGGGCAGCGTGGGCATTGGGTGCGCTACTCGGGTTCGTATTCATCTTCCGCCCACTGCTTAAGGTGCTTCGCATTTGGGCCAACGGCGGGCGCGATCCGCAGTCGCAAGGCGCCAACGCCGTACCCGGCGGTCCGGAAACCCCGGCGCTTGCGGCAGCCGCCGACGCCGACACGCAGCCCCTGCTGCTGGCCGACGCGAATCTCCCGCCGATTGGCTCCGGCGCCGACGTGCTGATCGCACACCTGAAGCATCTGGCAGCTCAGGACCCTGAGCGCGTTGCCGAAGTCATCAAACCCTGGATTCGAGACGATGAGCACACCAACTGACGTACCTGCGACCGTGGACGCCGCCATAACGGCAGGCCCGCCAACCCAGACTCTTGCCGCGGTGGAGCGTGCTGCCATCATCCTGCTCAGCATCGGCGAGGAAGCTGCGGCGGGCGTGCTGCGATGTCTCTCGCGCGAGGAGTTGCTGGACGTGACACTCGCCATGTCACGCATGCAAGGCGTCAAGGTGGAGGCTGTGCAGAACACCATCGAGCACTTCTTCACGAATTTTCGCGAGCAGAGCGGCGTACGTGGCGCTTCGCGCTCGTTCTTGCAGCGCTCGCTGGAGATGGCGCTCGGCGGTGTGGTAGCTAATAGCGTGCTCAACAAGATCTACGGCGACGCGATAGGCCCGAAGATGGCGCGCCTGCAGTGGGCACAGCCGCAATGGCTTGCCGACCGCCTGCGCGATGAGCACGTACGCATGCAAGCCATATTCCTCGTCTTCCTGCCGTCGGAGCAGGCGAGCCGCGTGATTCAGGCGCTGCCCGAAGTGCGACGCGAGCAAGTGCTGCTCGATATCGCGCGTCTGACGGAGATCGATCATGACCTGCTGCGAGACTTGGAAGGCGTAGTCGACGGCTGCATCGCTAACCTTGGCACACAAAGCACGGCGGTCGAAGGTGTGCGGCAGGCCGCCGACATCATTAACCGTATGCCGGGCGACCGCGCCCACATGGTGGAAATTCTGCGTGCCCGAGACCCGGAGTTGGTGGCAGCGGTGGAAGACCTTATCTACGATTTCGCGGTGATCGCGAACCAGGATGATGAGGTGATCTCCGTCATTCTCGAACATGTCGACACGGCGCTGTGGGGCGTGGCGCTCAAGGGTGCCGACCCAGCTGTGCGCGACGCACTGTTGCGCTCGATGCCGCGGCGCGCGGTGCAGGCCTTCGAGGAGATGTTGCGCCGGACGGAACCCGCAATCCCGAGCAAAGTCGAGTCGGCGCGCCGCGAAATCATGGACATCGTACGAAGACTTGCCGACGACGGCGACATCGAACTTCGGCTCGTGGCGGAGGAAGCACTTCGATGAGGACGTACCGACGCTATGCATTTCCCTCGCTGGCACGCATTCGCGCGGCAAGCGAGCAGCTTGGCGGATTCACGGCGCCCGACGAGGTGGATCTGCTCTCCGAGCAACTGCATGTACCACCGGCTGCGGAATTGCTTGAAGAAGCTCGGCAAGCGGGTTACGAGGAGGGCTTTGCCGCCGGCGAACGAGTCGGCGCCGAAGGCGCACGCCGCGATGTGCGTTCTGGGTTCGATGCGCTGGTAGCACCGGTCGACGCGCTGGTTCGTGGCTTCCAGCGCGTGCAGGAAGCGTATCGAGCCAAGGTGCGCAGCGAAGTGGTTGAGCTCGTTGGCGACGTTGCCCGGCAGGTCGTGCGTGCGGAGCTTGAAACTCGTCCCGAGCGGATCCTCGCGTTTGTGGATGAAGCCGTCGGCACGCTGACGAAACCGCCCGAATCCGTCAGCGTGCGACTGAACCCGGCCGATTACGCGCGCCTGGCCGAAGCGGCACCCGATCGAGTGCAGGGCTGGCAAGTGGTGCCGGACGACCGGCTCGAGCCTGGCGAATGCCGCGTGCGGGCCGATGACATCGAAATGGACGCGGGCTGTGGTCAGCGCCTTGTCGCCTGCATCGAACGGATTACCTCGCAGCTTGCGCATGCCCATGCCGATGACTCGGACGGAGTGCCAGCATGAACGAATCCGTACTCGGCAAGCTTCACCTTGGCGATGTGCCTGTCGCAAGGCCGGTAGGGCGCTTGTCCGCCGTCTCGGGCCTCCTGCTTGAGGTGACCGGCTATGCATTCGAGACCGGTCAACTCGCACGGATCGAAACCGCATCGAATGACTGGCTCGACGCCCGCGTGGTCGGCTTTCGGGAAGGCGTGTCGTATTTGATGCCCTTCAGGCCCGCAGAGGGTTTGGCCGCGGGCGCGCGCGTGTTTGGCGATGAAAGTGCGCGCACGCTGTCGATCGGCGCTGGATGGCGGGGCCGCATCGTCGATGGCCTCGGTGAACCGATCGACGACCGTGGTCCGCTCGTCGGCGACGCCGTGCTCGATCTGGCTCCCCCGCGCGTGAACCCGCTGCGCAAGCAGCCGGTGGAGGGGGTGATGGACGTAGGCGTGCGCGCGATCGACGGCATGCTGACGTTGGGCCGCGGGCAGCGCGTTGGCCTTTTTGCTGGCAGTGGCGTTGGCAAGAGCGTGCTACTCGGCATGATCGCGCGCCAGGCCGCGGCCGATGTGGTGGTGGTTGGCATGATCGGCGAGCGAGGCCGCGAGGTGCGAGAGTTTATCGAGCACTCGCTTGGCCTCGAAGGCTTGTCCAAAGCCATCGTCGTGGTCGCACCGGCGGATGAATCCCCACTGATGCGTTTGATGGCGACCGAGCTGTGCCACGCGGTTGCCACACACTTTCGCGATGCCGGCAACGATGTGCTGCTGATGATCGATTCCCTCACGCGTTACGCGATGGCGCAGCGGGAAATCGCGCTGGCGCTGGGCGAGCCGCCGGCCACGCGCGGTTATCCGCCTTCGGTGTTCGGCATGTTGCCACGTTTGGTGGAGCGCGCGGGCAACGGCGAAGGTGTTGGCAGCATGAGTGCCATCTACACCGTGTTGGCTGAAGGCGACGACGAACAGGACCCGGTGGTCGACACGGCGCGTGCGATTCTCGATGGTCACATCATGCTGTCGCGCGATCTCGCCTCCCAGGGGCATTACCCGGCGATCGACGTGCTGCGCTCGGTCAGCCGCTGCATGTCACTCGTGGCGCCGCGCGAGCAGATCGACGCGGTACGCAAGGTCAAGCAAATGATGTCTCGCTACGCCAATGTTCGCGATCTGATCCCGCTGGGCGGCTACGTGACCGGCGCGGATCTCGTTACCGATCACGCCGTGAAGATGCACGACCGGATCGAAGCCTTCCTGTGTCAGGCGCAGGACGAGGTCGCGCCGCGCCAGGCGACGCTGGATATTCTGGCGGAGATTGCCGCATGAACGCCCGACATGTCGTTGCCGGACTATCGCAACTCGTTGCGATGCGTGCGAAGGAAGTGGATCGGCTGGAAGTCGATGTCGCCGCGCGCGACGCGGAAGCCGCTAGCTATCGCCATCATATTTTGCAAATGACTTTGCTGATGCAAAGCGTTGACACCGGTACGCAGGTACATCCTGAGCATGCGATGAACGGTGCGCGCTATCGCTCTGCGATCGCCAATCTGATTCATCTGCACGAGCGTCAATTGGCAAAGCACGAGGCATTGGTCGCGGGCTTGCGCGCGGATTTGTGCCGTGCACGCCTACGGTACGAGCAGATCGATCGAGTTCGCAGCAAGAAGCTTGGCGCGCTCGAACTCGAGAAGCGCGCACGCGATCGCAAACTCGAAGACCAGCAGGCTTCCCAGGCATGGCTGCGCAGGCGGCTGTCGCAGCAACGTTCGATATCCAACCCATTCTGATCAAGCGAGGACGCCATGTTCGGCAGTATTGGAGACCCAGTGGCAAGCGCCAAGGCGCTTACCGAAAAGTACATGCAGAATGCAGTTCAGCGCCTGAAAAGCCAGCAAGCGGGCAACGCGGTTGCCCAGGCCGGGCTTACCCGGTTACAAGGCGCGTTGAGTTCGTTTCAGACCGCGTTGAAGGGCTTGTCCGGTGTTGGTGGCATCGTCAAACAAAAGGCCGCGCTGTCGAACCCGGCGCTGGGCGAAGCCACCGCGGCGGCCAATGCGCAGCCCGGTCGTTACACGTTCTTCGTCAAGCAGCTTGCGTCGGCGCATCAGGTGGCTTTCAAGGGCCTCTCGTCATACGGTGCCAAGGATGCGGGCACACTCGGAATCGCACTCGCGAACGGCGAATCGTTCAAGGTGGACCTATCGGCGGCCAACGCGGACGCGAGCGGCAACGTGTCGCCGGCCGAACTGGCTCGCGCGATCAACCAGGCCGATGGCAACAAGGGCAAGGTATCTGCATCGATCGTCACGATCGAGGGTGAGCAGCGTCTCGTGCTGACCTCGGGCGAGACAGGCGAGGCCGGTGCCATTTCGCTCGACACCAGCGGCATCAGCGATACAGCGCTGTCAACTGCCCTGTCGGGTACGCCGGACGAACTGTCGGTAGCACGAGACGCCATATTCAAGCTTGGCGGAAAGAGCGGCGTCGAAATCAAGCAGGGCAGCAATACTTTCACCGGCATTCAGGGCGTGTCCGTCACGTTCAAGCAGTCGATGGTCGAAAGCGACGCGCCATTGTTGCTCGATATCAAGCTTGACCACGGCGGCACGGCCGACGCCGTGCAGGCGTTTGTCGATGCATATAACAAAGCAATGGGCGTGCTGGCCGAGCTGACCAAGGTCAATCCTGACAATCCATCCAACGCGGGGCCGTTCGTTGGCGATGCCGGTGTGCGCAATCTTCAACAGCGAATGAACGCGCTGTTGCGCGCCACAGTGGGCGAAAGGCGGATGTTGGACTACGGCATCTCAGCGGACCGTACCGGCAAGCTGTCGCTCGATACGGGCAAGCTGAAAGCCTCGCTGGACAAGAATCCAAATGGTCTCGCCGCCTTGTTAGCCGATCCTGAGAAGGGCATCGTCGCGCGCATGGACGCCTACCTGAAGACATGGACCTCCTCCGTCGACGGTCAGGTCAAGCGTCGTCAGGATTCCGCCGAGCTTATTCAGCAATCGTTAAAGAAAAAGGAGCGTTCGCTCGAAGTGCAATACCGTCAGGTCTATGACCGATATCTGACCCAGTTCACGCGCGTGGCGGAACTGCAGAAGCGGATGGAATACACGAAGCAGTTGCTCGACGACCTCCTTAGCGGAAACAAGAAATGATGACCGGACATGGTTACGGCAATTACCAGACGACGAACCTGGCGAGTCAGGCGGCAAGCGCGTCGCCGGTGCGGTTGGTGATTGTGCTGATGGATGGCCTGCTCGACGAGATGGCGCGCGCGCGCGCCCATATCGAAGCTGGACGCTACGAAGAGAAGGGCAACAGCCTGAATAAGTGCATCGGCATGCTGCATGGTCTGACCAGTGCACTCGATTTCGACGTCGGCAACGAGGTCGTCGTCAACCTTGCCCGGCTGTACGAGTACTGCACGGTACGCTTGAATGAAGCCGGACTCGCTCTGGATCCGCTCCTCATCGATGAAGTCTCGATGCTGATTCGCACGCTGCGCGCGGCGTGGGAAGGCGTCGATCAACGATTCGGATGATAGGCCATGGACCAGAGCGACTATGTGCTACGACTTGCAATGCGCGTACGACAAGCAATTGCGAAGTGCGATTTCGACGCGCTGGTGTACTTGAGCGTCGAAGTACACGATATCGTGAGCAACATGGCAACCGGAACGGCGTTGACCGCTGCCGAGCTGGAAGCACTGAGACTTCTGACGATCGCGCACCGCGTCGCTATTTCGTTATTGGAAATTGAATCCGAACGGCTGATCGAGGCGATGAGCGATCTCAATGATCGCCGCGAAGTCTGGCGGGCCTATGCAGTTCAAGGGAGCCAGCAATGATGAGCGGTCTTTCGGCAATGGCCGACCTTGCGCCGGCAACGGCAGCCGACGGTAGCGCCGTGCTGGCTGCAGTGCTCGGCGTGCAGCCATCCGTGTTAACCGATGATTTCGAGTCCTTGCTGGTGGAAGGCTCCGGACTGGACGACGGCACGGACGCTACGGCGGATCCGGTGTCGGTGCTGGATCCGTGGTTGGCACTGGCGCGAGCGCCTGAAACCGAACCGCCGGCTAGCGACATGCCGTCGTTGCAGGACGGCGTGGTGGCCGCACCGGGCCTTATGCAGGCACTTGAGGCACGTGCAGTCGACACTGTCGCACCGGACCGGACGACAAGCGACACACCGGTCGATACCGTAGCAACGCAACGCCTTTCCACCATCGTTTCGTTGCCGGCACACACGCATGGGACAGCGCACCCAGTGGACTTGTACCGGCGCGGCGCGATCGAGCAAGCGGCTTTGCCGCAAGTTGGTGCGAAGGAACCGGTCGCGCCCATGCTGGCCGCACGCCTGTTCGACCATCGGTCGAGTGCGGTACCTGGGGCGCTGTTGAACCAAAGCATGAATCTCGCGACGACGCACGTGTCGCCGATCTTCGGCCCGCTCGCGTTCGGTGACGCAATCGCTCCGACAGGGCCATCGGCCGTCACGCCCGACTGCGAGGTAGGCACCCGCGCGACACAAGCCGAACTGTTGACGGACGCGGCAAGGGTACCGGAATTGGCAAAGGCACCGGAAGCGGCAATGGTACCGACAACGGCTACGGGTGCGCCGACCGCGCGTCAGCAGAAGCTGATCGACGCGTTGGGAGAGCGCCTGAGCGTGCAGATGGCTCAAGGCATGCGTCAAGCCGTGATCCGACTCGAACCGGGTTCGAACGGATCGATACGCATCGACCTACGCCAGAACGTCAACGGCATGGCAGTTCACTTGTCGGCCACTCATCCCGAGGTCGTTCTCCAGTTGCAGGCGATCGGAGAAAGCTTGCGCCAGGATCTCGGCGCGCGCCATGGTGGCGACGTGACCGTGCAGGTCTCGGCAGGTCGGCAAGGCCATGGGGAGGCGAGCGGCTCGGGCGGCCGCGAGCACCCCCCAAGCGATGATGCGCCCACGCGAGGGCCTGGTGGCGGATTGGCCTCCGCAGGAGGCGATTCAATATTCGAATTGCCGCCTCGCGAATTAGCGTACGTGAAGAGGATGACGACATGAATCGGAACGCACGGCAACAAGGGCAACACGCGGCCGTGCAATCTGATGCCGGATCTGCTGCTTTCGGCTAACGAAACGAATTGCGGGAAGGGCTGCCGGCGCTGAGCGAGATGGTCCGAGGCGTACCGGCCGCGTGCACGCTGGTCGATGTGCAGTGCATGGAATAGCTCGAATCAGCAGCATTGCTCAATTTGGAATACGAACATTGTGCTGCGGCACCAATCGCACGCTCTCGTAACGTGACGGTAACGAAGGCCATGATGGACCGAATACGATGACTGCAACGATCTACACCGAATACCAAAGTGTACAGCGAGAGAACCAGACGTTGTCCCCTGCTGATGAGGCACGCTGGATGACGCAGTATGCGCCGCTGGTGAAGCGCATCGTGCGCAAGCTCGCGTCGCAGGCGGGTGGAGCGATGGAGGCCTGCGACCTCGAGCAACTCGGGCTGATGGGCCTGCTCGAAGCGCTGCGTCGCTACGGCGAGCCCGATGACGAATTCGAGCATTTTGCGCTATTTCGCGTGCGGGGCGCGATTCTGGACGAACTGCGCCGCCAGGACTGGCGTCCGCGCTCGGCACGCCAAGGTGCTCACCGTCTGCGCAGCACTGAGCGAGCACTGCGCCGGGAGCTGCGCCGCGATCCTACGAAAGAAGAAGTGTGCAACGCGCTGGAAATCGGCGACGACGAATACGAGCAGTTGCAACTGGACGACTGCGCACAAGAGTTTGTGAGTTTTGACGCCTTGCTGGAAGAGGACGCGGAACGGTACGAGTGCGGCGGCAGCGACGGCATTGAAAACCGGGCCATGCTGCGCCGCTCGCTTGAACAGGCGCTGGGCGTGCTCGATGTGCGCGAGCAGCAGATTATCCAGCTCTATTACGAATTCGATCTGAGTCAAGCGGAGATCGGGGCGGTGCTGGGCCTGACGCGGGCTCGAGTCTGTCAGATCAACAAGAGCGCTTTGGTCAAGATGCGCAAGCGCCTCGCTCAGCATTGACGTTGAAGAATATTGCGCCGCTGGCATCGGACGGCGCGCAGGTCGGGAAGAAATCATGCAACAGATATTTGGAATTTTGATCGTGCTTGGCTGCGTATTCGGCGGCTTCGTATTCATGGGGGGCGATTTCCGCAAGCTCTGGCAGCCTGTCGAGCTGTTGATCGTCGTCGGCTCGGCCGTTGGTGCGCTGGTGCTTGGCAATTCGCGCCACGTGCTCGTCGACATGGGCAAGCAATTGCGTAAGGTGATGGGCAGGCGCAAGCGCACGGCCAACAAGGAACTCCAGCGTCAGCAACTGCTGCTGATGTATGAGCTATTGAACATCGGCAGAGACCTCAAGGCGCTCGACAACCACGTCGAGAACCCTCACGAAAGCCGGCTGTTCCAGCGCTACCCGCTGGTGCTACAGGGTCCCGAGCTGCTTACCTTTATCGTCGATAACCTTCGCTTGATGGCGATGGGCAAGATCAGTTCCCACGAGCTGGAAAGCGTGCTCGAGCAGGAGTTGGTTGCCATTCAAGAGAACATCGAGTTGCCGTCGCGCTCGATCAAGAAGATTTCGGAAGCCATGCCCGGCTTTGGCATTGTGGCGGCGGTATTGGGCGTGGTGATTGCCATGGGCAGACTTGGCGACGGCGCCAGCGCGGCCGAACTGGCCGAGAATGTTGCAGCCGCCATGATTGGCACGCTTATCGGCATTTTCTTCTGTTATGGCGTCTTGGATCCGGTGTCGAACCTGATCAAGCAGGCGATGAAGGCCGAGATGTCGGAAATGGAATGCATGAAAGTGATACTGGTCGCCTTTGCTGGCGGCAAGCCACCGCTGCTGGCGATCGATGCAGGCCGTCGCATGATGCAACCGGCCTGCAAGCCAAGCTTCGCGCAGCTCGAGGGCTGGATCGGGCAATTGGACGCGGGGCGTGAATGAGCTTGGATAGCACCCACGAAAGCGTCACAGCCGAAGATGCACCCGTCGCGCCCGCGACGGCTAATCCTGCCAAGCGAGGTGAACGCCGGGCGGCCCCAATCGACTTGATCGTCAAACGCCCGGTTCGGCGCGATTACGACGACGATCATGGCGGTGGCTGGAAAGTCGCGTTCGCCGATTTCTGCCTCGCACTGCTGTGTGTGTTCATGTTGTTGTGGGCACTCAGTGCGCGCGACGAGGAGACGCGCCGCAAAATGGACGCAATGGTCGACAGTGCACTGTACGACGACGACTCGGACATGCCGGCCGGTGCGCCGTTGGGGCCGAATACTCACGCGCTGCAGGACACGTTGGCGTCGCACGTGGCGAACGAGGAGGCCGGCGACGTGAAGCGCGGCCAGCCGATGGCGGACAGCCGCGAGGCGATGGACGCGCTTGCCGAGCGTGTGCGCAAGCTCGGCAAGGACGCGGGGGTGCTCGACAACGTTCAAGCGATCGTCACGCCAATGGGCCTGCGGGTCATGCTGCACGATACCGAAGAGCGCGGCGTGTTCGTCAGTGGTGGTGCGGTACCTTCCGAGCCGTTTCGACCGATGCTGATCAAGCTGGGCGCGCTCATGGGCTCGATCGGCAATCCACTGTTCGTACTGGGGCACACTGATTCGGTGCCGTATCGCAACTCGGACGCCGGCTCGCGTTCGAACTGGGATCTGTCGGTGGATCGCGCGATGTCCGCCCGGTCGTGGCTGTTGCGAGGCGGCGTGAACGCCGAGCAAGTGATGCAAGTGATCGGCATGGCCGACCGGGCGCCGCTGGTGAACAATCCTCGCGCCGCAATCAATCGACGCATTGAATTTCTGGTGCTGACGCCGGAACGCGCCCGCGCTATCTGCTCCATGTTCGGCCCAGTCGACCAAGTCGTGCCGCTGACGCCCGGCATTAACGCCACGTCGGCCGGCGATCCTGACGCGGGCCGAGTCGGTGCGGAGGTCGGTGTGAAGCTCGACAAAAAAAGGACTTAACAGATCGATCCGCTTGCTCGTTCTGAAGGAGTGTGAACGGGTAACAATTTTGAGGGCCGCGGGGCCTTAGGGTGACATCATGCGAATTGCTAATCTGGCGGCACACGCCGCAGTCAATGGAGCGGAAGGCGTACAGCGTTCCGAGGGCGTGCGCCACAAGCGTACTGTGGCGTCAACCGAAGTGGTGCACGAAAAGACCCGTGATCGCCTGGTGCTGGATGCAGCACGCGCCGTGCTGGACGAGACGCCGGAAATCGACATGGTTCGGGTGGCTCGCGTTCAGGCCGCGCTGGCCGCCGGAAAAATCCGGTTCGATGCCTGCAAGCTTGCGGGCACGATTCAACGTTATCACGGAGGTAGCGAATGACGGGCACGGGTTCCCCGCACCAACTGCTCGTGGATGTTATCGCCGACTGCGTCGGCTACCGCAAGCTTGTGCAACTGCTGGAAGATCAGTTTGCCGCGGCGCGGCAACTCGATACCGTGAGGCTTGGCGTGCTCGCTGGCGTGATCGCGGCCGAGGCCGATGCGATTGACATGCGGCGCCGCTACCGCATCGAGCGGCTCGGTCAGGTGCCGGGTGCGGTGCTGGAACTGGGTCGGCGTCTGTTGGCCGACGACAGGCACGCAATGCAACGCGCATCGTTCATCGAGCGGTATGAGGAAGTGAAGCTGCTTGCAGCGCGATGCCACGCCCTCACTCGGCGCAACAGCGGCCTCTTGGTCGCGCAGTACGAGGTGATGCAGCGCCTGGTGTACGGGGAAAGCCACACCTATGTTCCGGCCTGACGTCGCATTCGTGCCCGCCGCGCCGGGTCCGTCTGCCCGCACTCCCTCTCCCGTTGCGTCCGCAAGCGAGTCGGCGATGGGCTTTGGTTCGTTGTACGCATCGCTGAATCGCGATATCCGCGGCACGATCCGTAACGGTTTCGGCCGCTCGAACGAGCCGCAGCTTTCGTCGCAGGCGGCAGCGTGGACCACTATGATGCGAGCCCGCGCGGAAGCGCTCGCGAAGCCGCAGCAGGGTGTCTTGGGAAGCGGCGCGCCTGCGACGGGGCCGAACTTCGCCGATTCGGATCAGCAGGCCTTTCTGGCCGAGATCATGCCGCACGCTCGTCGTGCGGGTGCGATGATTGGCGCAGCCCCGGAACTGATCGCCGCGCACGCGGCGCTTGAATCCGGCTGGGGCAGCAAACCGCTGAAGAACGTACGCGGCGAGACCACGCATAACCTGTTCGGCATCAAATCGACGGGCGGATGGGCGGGGGAGTCGGCTGCTGCCGTCACCACCGAGTATGTCAACGGTTCGGCCGTGAAGATGGTCGACTACTTCCGCGCGTACCGCAGCTATGGCGGCGCCTTTCATGATTACGCCAAGCTGCTGCGCGATTCGCCCCGCTACGCCGGCGTGCGCAACGTAGGCGACGACGCTGGCGCATTTGCCGGCGCACTCAAGCGCGGTGGCTACGCGACCGATCCTGCGTACGCGACCAAGCTTGTGGAAATGGTAGGGCTGGTCAAGCGGATGGTTCGCTGACGTTCGTTATGGCCGGGTGCCGACGGCCGTTTCACCTCTACTTCGTCACGCCGACCGGCTCGACGGTGTCGGCACTGATCACCCGCGCGAAGATCACTTTGCCGGTGCTCGCGTTTTTCACGCGGATAACCTCGTCGACCGCGCCATTCTGCATGGCGGTGCCCGGCACGGACACGCGTATCGACCCGGAATTAGCCTCGATTTGGACCGCCTGGCCGCGGCGGATGGTTTCCGCGCGGTTGAGTAGCCGCGCCTGGATCACCTGGCCGGCTTTTACCGTGCGGCGCAGCATGCGCCCAACAGCAAGGGTAGGATCGGTCAGCGCATCGGGGGTGAGCGCAAAGTCGCGGACATCCTGCTTGAAATCCGCTTCGTTGAGCGTGTGGCCGGAGGGCAACGCGGTTGCCGCTACCAGCACTGGCGTGTCGATGTGAGCCTTCACCAGATAGGTCGTGGCGCGCGGGTCCCCCTTGCAGCGCACTGAAAAACGCATGCGGGTCAGCGTTTTGGTGTCAGTCGCGGCGATTTCGTAGGGCTCGCTGCACGTCGGGGCGGGCCGACGCGGGGGCGACACCGCGACTGAAGCATGGGGTTTGGTCAGCGCGCGATCGGCAACATAGCGCTCAAGCCACGTCAGAGCCGCCTTCTCGACCTGCGGAACGGCCGGATCGCCTGGATGCGCCGTGGCGGGGGCGGGTGCCTGCGCAAAGGCTGCAAGCGGCATCGCCAACGCCGCGATGACTGCTGCCAGCACCACATGCTCGTGCGGTTGCTTGCGGGAGTGTGTCGGAGCCATCGCATCCTTTTTCTTGAACTGAATGTCGCTCGATTATAGGGCGCCGCGCGGCTGTAGCGAACGCTCGAGCGCCGTGTTCAAGTTCTGTAAAACCTCTTCGCGGCCACGTTCGCCAGCCCGTAACCTCCACCCGGTCTATGACTCAACCGCTGCCCGGTAACAACCGCGCGGCACTTTCCGGAGGCAAGCCGCCACTATGGGATTGAATCTCGAACAAGCACTTGGCGTACATGCGGCCGCACTCAAAGTGCGTGCCGAGCGCACCAAGCTCCTTGCATCGAACTTGGCCAACGAATCGACGCCGGGCTACCAGGCGCGCGATCTGGACTTCCGTGCGAGCCTCGGCTATGTGCTCGCCAACGATGCCTTCGATGCCGCGCTGCGATTCGGTGGCGATGAGCCGATGTACCGCGTGCCCAGCAGCCCCTCACAAGATGGCAACACCGTCGAACTCGGTGTCGAGCAGGCGGCGTTCTCGCAAAACGCGGCGGATTTCCAGGCCAGCCTGACATTTGTCAACATGAAAATCAAGGGTCTGAAATCCGCCATCACGGGGAACATCTGATGAGCTTCAAGGACATTTCGCAGATCGCGGGTTCGGCGTTGTCCGCGCAAGCCGTGCGACTCAACACCATCGCCAGCAACCTTGCCAATGCAGGTACGTCCGGCACCGAGGAAACCGCGTACCGCGCGCGCAAACCGGTCTTCGCGTCGGTGTTCCAGAACGGCGGTGCGCGCGTGCAGGTGCTGGACGTGATTGCCACCGACGATGCGCTCGCTGCTCGACATGAGCCGGGCAACCCGCTGGCAGATGAAAACGGCATGGTGTTTTACTCGAACGTCAGCGCCGTCGAAGAAATGGCCGACATGATGGCCGCATCGCGCGCGTTTTCCACCAACGTCGAGGTGCTCACGCGCATCAAGGGTATGCAGCAGGACCTGCTGCGCATGGGTGAGGGCTGAACACGGTGGATATCCAGAACAATGTCAACAACCTTACTGGCACAGGCGGTTCGGTCGCCACGCCGACAGCAGGCAATGGCGGAGGCGATGTGTCGGCCATGTTCACCCGGCTGTTGGTCGCGCAGGTCAAGAATCAAGATCCGCTGGCGCCGATGGAAGCCAACCAGTTCGTGACGCAGTTCGCGCAGATGAGCCAGGTGGAAGCCATGCAAACGCTTGCCAACCTTAGCGCCGCCAACGCCAGAACGCAGGAAAGCATGCTGGTCGTGACGCTCGGCTCGCAAGTCGGATCACAAGTGCGCGTGCGGTCGGAAAAGGTCGAGTTGGGCGATGCGGTGGTCAAAGGGGGCTTCAGGCTCGAATCGTCGGCGTCGGAGGTCGGCGTGATCCTGACCGACGGGGGCGGCACCGAGTACAGGGTCTCGCTCGGCGCAAAACAGGCGGGCGACGTCGACTTCAACATCGACCCCGCGGAGCACGGCCTGCCGCCGGGCAAGTACACGCTCCGTGTGGTTGCCGACTCCGGCGAGAAGCCCCCCGTCGAGCTCGATGGCAATCTGCAAAGCGTGCGTCTCGGAACGGATGGTCGCGTGATCTTGACGATCGCGGGCATGGGTGATGCGGCGGCCACGGACATCACGCGTTTTCTCGGCCGTTCAAATCAGCAACGTATGTCTTCGGAAACAGCGTCTCCCCAGAGTCTCCCCATTTCAAAGAGGTTCCAGTCATGAGTTTCAACATCGCGCTCGCCGGCATCAACGCCATCAACGGGCAGCTCAACCAGATCAGCAACAACATCGCCAACAGCGGCACGCTCGGCTTCAAATCAGGCCGCGCCAACTTCGCGTCGAGTTACATCAATGCGATGCCGTCGGGCGTATCGATCGGTTCGACCTCGCAGTCGATGGACGTCACCGGAAATTTTTCCGCGACGGGTCGCAGCATGGACGCCGCGATCGCAGGCAAGGGGTTCTTCATCTCTCGCGACACCGACGGCTCGATGGTGTATTCGCGCGCCGGTGTGTTCAACATCGACAAGAACGGCAACGTGACCGATTTCATGAGCCGCGTCGTGCAGGGCTATGGCGCGGACGGGGCACTGGGCAGCCTGACGATTCCCAGGGGCTCGATTTCCGCACAGGCGAGCAGTTCGCTGGAATACGTCGGCAATATGTCTGCCGACTGGACCAAGCCGACGGTCTCGCCATTCAACAAGGACGATCCGAAGTCGTACAACGGCATCTCGGCCGCCACCGTGACGGATTCTCTCGGTCGCGAGCATACCGTCACCCAGTATTTCGTGAAGGATGCGGGCAACAAGATGCAGGTCTATTACGCGATGGACGGTCAGGATGTCGGCAGCCCCGTGGAGCTTAGCTTCGACAACACCGGCAAGCTGGTAACGCCGGCCTCCACCGTTCAACTTGACCTCGGCACGCCGACCGACGCCGCACCGATGTCGATTGCAATCAGCTACGCCGGCACGACGATGTTTGGCGGCAAACAGACGACCGACAGGTGTCGGGCTGACGGCTACAAGGCCGGCACCGCGACCGGTGTGTCGCTGGCCGAGGACGGCTCGATCGAGGTGCAGTACAGCAACGGCAAGAAGCTGTCGGCCGGCCAATTGGCCATCGCGACGTTCCAGAACGAAAACGGCTTGGTGCCGGTGGAGGGTTCCGCCTGGCAGGCCAGTTCCGCTACCGGTGAACCGCTGGTCGGCAAACCGGGTACCGGCATGGCCGGCAAGCTCGCCGTGCGCGCAGTCGAGCAGTCGAACGTAGACATGACCGCGGAACTCGTGAGCCTGATGGGCGCGCAGCAGAACTACCAGGCCAACTCGAAGGTGCTGTCGACCGAAAACGAAATGATGCGCGCGTTGATGCAGGCGCTGTAACGCGATGGACAATTTCCTCTACACCGCCATGACCGGCGCCGAGCATTCGCTGCGCGCGCTCAACGTGCGAGCCAACAACCTTGCCAACGTGCAGACCAGCGGCTTTCGCGCCGATCTGGCCAGCGTGACAAGCGAGGCAGCCAGGGGTTATGGCTACGACTCGCGTTACCACGCAACGCTCACGTCGACGCATGTGAATCAGGAGCCGGGCAAGATCAGCGAAACGGGGCGCACGCTCGACGTGGCCATTGACGGAGCCGGCTATCTGGCGGTGGAAACCGCTCAGGGCGTGGCGTACACGCGAGCTGGCGCGCTCACGCTCGACGGCGATGGCGCACTGACCCTGAACGGTAATGCGGTATTGGGAGAAGGCGGTCCGATCGTGTTGCCCGAGCACGACGCGTTGACGATCGGCGCGGACGGCACGATCTCCGTCGTGACGGCGGGTGAGAAGGATGTGCAGGATGCGGGTCGCCTGCTGCTGGTGAACCCGGAGCCGACCGACTTGGTGAAGAACGCGCAGGGCCTCATCGTTTCGCGCACCGGTACCGACTATGCGGCGGACGACAGCGTGACCGTCAAGGGCGGCCACTTGGAAGCCAGCAACGTGTCGGCCGTCGAGGAAATGATGCAAACGATGTCGCTCACGCGCTCATTCGAGATGCAGATGAAGCTATACAAGGTAGCCGATGAAATGGCCGATGCCGGCAACCGGCTCATCCGTGGATAAGCGGTCGGCTGGACCGGCGCCTAACGAATCAACCAACACTGAAGGGCAACGATGAATCACGCAATGTGGATCAGCAAGACGGGCATCCAGGCCCAGGACGCGAAGCTGCAGGCGATTGCCAACAACCTTGCGAACGTCAACACGGTCGGCTTCAAACGCGATCGTGCCGTGTTCGAAGACATGTTCTACCGTGCCGAGCGCCAGCCCGGCGCGCAAGTATCGGACAACGCAACGGGGCCGGGTGTGCAACTCGGCAACGGCACGCGGATTGCCGGCACGCAAAAGGTGTTCACCACTGGCGCGCTCCAGGAGACCGGCCAGCCGCTGGACGTGGCCATTGTCGGCAATGGCTTTTTGCAGGTGGAAATGCCGAACGGTGAAGTGGGCTACACGCGCGCCGGCCAGTTGCGGTTGAACGACCAGGGCCGGCTGACCAATGCGCAGGGCCTGCCTCTCTTGCCGGGTATCGACATTCCACCCGAGGCGGTTGGCATCACCATCAGCGAGAACGGGACGGTGTCGGTTTCGACGGGCGCAGGCAAGACGCAGGCCGAAGTCGGTCAACTTCAGCTTGCCCAATTCGTGAATCCGGCTGGCCTGCTCGCATTGGGTGGCAACCTGTACGCAGAAACCGTTGCCAGCGGCGCGCCCACCGAAAGCGAGCCCGGTCAGAATGGCATCGGAACGCTCAAGCAAGGTGCGCTCGAGGGGTCCAACGTATTGGCCGTGGAGGAAATGGTCGAGATGATCGCTGCCCAACGCACCTACGAGATGAACACCAAGGTGCTGTCGGCCGCCGACAACATGATGCAGTACCTGTCGCAGGCGGCGCGCTGATGACGGTCACCCGCTTCGTTGCCATGGGCGGTGTGCTGGCCTTACTGGGCGGCTGTGCGACCGGGCCGTTCGATCGTTCGCTGCCGGACTTCGACGACGGCATGCCCGATACGGTTTTCGATGTCCGCCGAGGCACTGCGGGCGGCGTGCTGGTTCCCGATCAGGCGTGGTCGCTCACGTCGGACGTGCGCGCCTTCCGCGCCGGCGATGTGTTGACGGTGGATCTCGAAGAGTCGACCCAGGCGAGCAAGAAGAGCGGCACGCAGGTCGGCAAGGACAGCAGTCTCAGCGCCAAGAAGCCGTCATTGTTCGGCAAGACGCTGCCGGTCGAGGCCGAACTCGGCACGAAGAGCGGGTTCAACGGCGCGGGTTCCAGCTCGCAACAAAACACGCTGCGCGGCTCGGTGACGGTGGTGGTGCTGCGCGTGATGCCCAACGGCCTGCTGCAAGTGCGGGGCGAGAAGCGCCTCGTGCTCAACCAGGGCGAAGAGAACGTGCGTCTGGCGGGTTACGTGCGTGCTGCCGACATCGATTCGAACAATCGTGTGTCATCTCAACGCGTGGCGAATGCGCGCATTACCTACGCGGGCCGTGGGTCGCTGGCGGACGCAAATCAGCCCGGCTTGTTGACCCGATTCTTCAACAGCCCGTGGATGCCGTTCTGAGTTGACGACGAATGGACCGAACCAGGTCGACGTCCAGTCGACCACAGGATGAAACGATGAAACCAACCCGACTAACCACCCGTGTCGCCGCCCTGGCTATCGTAATCGGCATCGCGCTAAGCAACACAATTGAAGCGCGCGCGCAGACCGTCGGTAGCCTGGTCGACGTAGAGGGCGTGCGTGAGAATGCGCTTGTCGGCTATGGCATCGTGGTTGGCTTGGCCGGATCGGGTGACGGCACGCAAGCCAAGTACACCACCCAGTCGCTGACGAATATGCTCAAGCAATTCGGCACGCGACTGCCGGAAAATATCAACCTGCGTTCGCGCAACACGGCCGCGGTGATAGTGAGCGCGACGTTCCCGCCGGGCTATCGCCGGGGCCAGAAAGTGGACGTGACCGTTTCATCGCTCGGTGATGCGAAGAGCTTGCGCGGTGGCACACTGCTGATGACCCCGTTGCGTGCGGCGGACGGCGACGTCTATGCGCTGGCGCAAGGCAACCTGGTGATTCCAGGTCTGAACGTGCAAGGGCGCAGCGGCACCAGCGTCACCATCAATACGCCCACCACGGGCCGGATTCCCAAGGGTGCGACGATCGAGCGGGAGATTGCCACCGATTTCGCCGATACGCCTACCGTACGCTTGAACCTGAAACGTCCGGATTTCCAGACCGCCTCCAGTATCGCCGACGTGATCAATAACGCACTCGGCAGCGAAGTCGCCAGCACGGTGGACGCCACCTCGGTGGATGTGGTCGCCCCCCAGGTGCCGAGCCAGCGCGTGGCGTTCGTCGCCCGCCTGAACGCGCTGAAGGTGAGTAAAGGCGCGGAGGTGCCGCGCGTTGTCTTTAACTCGCGCACCGGTACGGTCGTTATCAGTCAGGGCGTGACGGTCAAACCGGCGGTCGTCTCGCACGGCTCGCTGAAGGTTACGATCGCCGAAGGCACGATGGTCAGCCAGCCGAACGCATTCGCCAACGGCAGCACCGTGACGGCGCCCGTGAGTGAGATCGGGGTGACGCAGGCGGGCGGCAATGCGTTTCAGTGGACATCGGGCGCTAGCCTGCAAGCGATCGTCGACACGATCACCCGCACCGGTGCCACGCCGGATGACCTGATGGCGATCCTGCAAGCCCTTTCCGAAGCTGGCGCGCTGACGGGCGACCTGGTGGTGATCTAACGAGGAATTCGATGATGACGCTTGAACCCGGATACCTGCCACACGCACAGTACGCCGCGATTGAGACCGCCTCCATCAAGGCATCGGATCCAGCTTACCGCGCACGCGTGGAAGATGCAGCCGTGAAATTCGAAGGCCTTTTCATCGCACAGATGTTGAGCGAAATGAAGAAGGCGACCGACCAGCTCAAGGGAGACGATGGTTTTGCCGACCGTTCCGGCGAAGCAATGCTTGACTACGCGAACCGTGCGGTGGCCGATGCTATCGCGAAGCAACGTGGCTTTGGCATCGCGGACACGCTGGTCGCACAGATGCTGCCACCTGACGCGACGCCGTCGAAAGACTGATGCATTAACACAATCACCGCCACACTCTTTGTACTCGAACCTCACTATGAATATTACCCAAATTGGTTTGTCAGGCGCGCTCGGGGCGCGAGCAGCAATGGACAGGTCGGCGCGCAACACGGCAAACCAGCAGACCGTCGGCTACACGCGCCAGGGTGTGCTGCGAACCTCGCGCGTGAGTGGTGGCGTCGATGCGAGTTCGGTGATCCGTTTCGATGATCACACCAACACGCAGCAGAAGTGGACGTCGCACGGATCGGTCGGCGAGCATCGGGCGGCGGAATCGTACTTCCGTCAGCTCGAGGAAGTGATGGGGCTCAAGGACGGCAGCATCAAAGTCTCGATGGGCAAGTTCTTCAGCGCGCTGGATGCGGCCAGTGCCGATGTGGCTAACTCCGCGCTGCGGCAGCAGGTGCTGCTGGCTGCCGGTGGCATGGCGAAGAGTTTCAACAGTGTGCAGCAGATGATGCGTGGCCAGCTCGATACGCTGCGCCAACAGAGCACGGCCACCGTGGAGCAGATCAACGGTCTATCCCGAACTGCCGCCGAGTTGAACCGTCTCGTCGCCGAAGCGGAAGCCAACGGTGGCGCACCATCCGAGCTCATCGATCAGCGCGACCAGGCCATCGACCAGTTGGCGGCGTTGGTCGATATTCGCACCGTTCGTCAACCCGACGGCACCGTCGACGTGAGTCTTGCGGGCGGTACGCCGCTCATTGCGGGGCATCAGGTCGCAAAGATGAGGGTGGAACCGCTGTCCGGCGGCACGTTCGAACTCAAGCTGGAACTGGCCGGCACGCAGTATTCGGTGGACGGTGCCAAGGTCGGCGGTGAACTGGGCGGCTTGTCGTCTTTTGCAAAGGACACGCTGCTGCCGCAGATGGAGGCGCTCCGCTCGCTGGCGGCCGAACTCGCGGGCAGCTTCAACGACCAGCTCACTGCAGGCTTCAGCATGGGAGGTTCGCCGGGCAAGGCGCTGTTCAAGTTCAATCCGGTAACGGGCCACCTGACGGCTAACGAGATGAAGCCCGAGGAACTCGGCTTTTCGGGCGATCCAAAGACCCCTGGCAACAGCGACAATCTTCTCAAGCTGATCGAACTGCGCTCCCGACGTATCGATTTGCCGGGCTTCGGCGAGGCGTCGTTGGGCGACGCATACGTGCAGTTCGTCGGGAAGCTCGGCGCGCAGAGTGAGCAGAACCAGTCGAGTTTGGCAATTGCCGTCAATGTTCGCCAGCGAGCGGAAGAAGCGTGGCAGTCGCTGTCGGGAGTCAGCATGGACGAGGAAGCCGTCAATCTTTCCGAAGCCCTTCAGGTCTACTCGGCCAACATGAAAGTGATTTCCGTCGCAAAGGAATTGTTCGACGCGACAATGCGCGCTTTCTAAGCGGGATGGAATGGATAGCTCGCACCTGCGAGCGGTGTGAGCCAATGAAGGGACGCCAGGAAGCCGTTCTCTCAAAGGTGAGCGGCATCAAAGAGAGCCCAGTTTAGCAATCGCAACTGTCGATGCAGTGGGGAAATCCGGTGCGATCGGTATGACGGCGTGTGGTCGCCCATACCGGAAAGGCTGCGTGACCGCGACGGCGGCGTAAGCAGCGGCACGGCGCGTCGAAGACTAACATTTAATTCAGTAAAGAGCACATGCGTATCGCCAGTCAACACTTCGGCAACACCATGCTCGCGACGCTACGCGCGTCGAACAGCAAGGCCGCCGATCTCACGTCCAAGATATCCACGGGCCAGCGCGTGCAGCGCGCATCGGACGACCCGATTGCGGCCGCGCGGCTGCTGCTTATTGAGCGCGACACCTCGGTGCTCGAGCGTTATCAGAAGAACATCGACACGCTGTCGGTGCGCTTGCAAAAGAATGAGGCGCATCTTGACGGCATGCTTGGCACGGTGATGTCCGTGCAGGATTCGTTGTTGACTGCCGCCGACGGTAGTCGCAGCGCGGCTGATCTGAATGCGCTCGCCGCGCCGCTGCGTATGCGGCTCGACAACCTGAAGCAGGCCGCCAACGCCAAGGATGGCGATGGCAACTTTCTTTTCTCCGGCTCGCAAACGAATACGGCGCCGATCGCATATGACGCGACCGCGCCTGTGGGCAGCCGCTACTCGTACGCCGGCAATGGGGAACTGCAGCAAGTGGTGATCGGCCACGGCGTCACCCAGCACGCCAACGTCACGGTCGAGCCGCTGGCCGATGTGATGAACAAGCTGGAAGCGGCCATTGCGGCTATGGAGAATCCTGAAGTCAATCCGAGCGCACCGGCGGTGCGAGGCGTCTTGACGGCGGCGTTGGACTCGGTCAAGCGCAACGGGATCGATGCCCTGAGCATGAAGATTACTGATCTAGGCGGTGCCCAGAACACGCTGGATCTGATGAGCGAGAATCATTCGGCGCAGCTTGTCGCCAACGGGCAAGCCGTTAGTCTGGTAGGGGAACTGGATTTTGCCGAGGCGATCGACCAGTTAAACAACTACATCGCAGCCGTGAAAGGTTCGTACGCGATCTATACGCGCATGACGCAGTTGTCGCTGTTCGACGCAATCTGAGGCCCCGCTCATGAAGATGGGATCTACCACACCCGTTCGCGGTCGGCTGGTTTCCCGGCGGGACGACGCGCATGTGGCCAGCCGCACGCAGCGTGGTGCTCGTACGCAGGAGGCGGCCCCACTGACCGCGGCGCCGATCACCCCCCTGCCGGCATCGGGAATTTCCGCCGTGGCACCGCGCTTCCCGGACGTGTCGGTCGCCTTCACCGCACGCCACGCACAACTGAACGCCGACGTGACTGTCGCGCAGCGCGCGCTGGCGTTTGTCGAGACGGCAACTGGACAGTTGCGCGGGTTGAAGAGGACGATCGGCATGGTCTTGAGCGGCGCGGAGCGCAGCGGCGACGGTGCTGCGGCGCTTATTGCGAAATTCGGCACGCTCTGGCGCGACCGCGCAGTGCTGGCGGGCGGTGTGCTGGATGCGCAGTTGGTGGTGCATCCGGCTGCCGATGTAGTATGTACGTTCCGCATGCGCGCGCTCGATGTCGAGCAATGGCGAAGCGGCGGTGCGGAAACGCTCGTTTTCCACCCGGCCGGCTTGGGCAAGCAGCCGGTATCGGTCAGCTTTGGAGATGCGCCGCTCGACGCAGCCGCCTTTGCGCGCGAGCTGGACCGTGCGCTGGCCTGCACCGGCATTCGCGCGGCGCTGGCCGCGGACGGCCAGATTGATTTCACGGTGGCGGAATCGCGCTGGCCCATCGTGCGCGATCATCTGATGGTGCAGGGCGGCGGCAGGCGGTTCCCTGGAGGCCGTCCCAGCCGCGCGCAAGTCGACGCGGCGCCGGAAGCCATCGATCCAGCGCGCTGGCAAGTCACCGACCGCGTGTCGCAGCGCGCGGCATTGCGCGAGGTGGTGCGCGCGCTCGACGGGTTGACGCAAGCGGACCGCACGCTGCGCGCCCAACTCGATACCGCGGGACACGCCCTGCAAGGCGACAAGTACGGGCCCGCAGTCGTGCGGGCGACGACGGACATTCAGTCGGTATCCGACGCGCTTGCTGACTCGGCAGACTTCAAAGTGCTGTCCGTCGTCACGTCGACGTTGTTCGGTCTGAGCCGCAGGAGAGTCGAAGCACTACTTGTGCATTGACGGTGTGGGGGCGAGAAAAAGCCTCACGGTCCCGATGTGGGCAGGCACGTACGTGCGTGAAGTATGCTCGGGGATCGAAGTCGCTCAATGGCGTCGTGTCGATTAGACAATCCATCGCTGCCGCGTTCGACGCCACGTTTGGAACTGACGAACGAGTTGTTGCGCCTCCCGATCGCGATACCACGCAGCGCTCGCTCGGCAATCCGGTTGCGGATCGCGGCCCCGCACGTCGCTGCGGCTTCCCGACACGATTGGAAGAGCGCGATGACGATTTCGCACTGCTTTACCCGTATCGAGTCAACATCGGGGGCTGAATCTCAACGCGCCTCCCATACGGAAGTCCGGATGTCTCCGGCAGGAGTTGGAACCGAGCGGCGTGGCGCTGATTGAAGACGCACGCCGCGCTGCTCACGTCATCCCCGAATTTCTCTAACGCCGCCGGCTCGAAGCCTGTGCCGAGGCCAACCCGAAACTCATTTGAGACATTTCTGATCGATGTGGCTTGCCACTGTCGGTACCATCAATTTCATTGGACTCCGCCGACAGGGTTCAAAATCTTGGCCACTGGAAACGAAAGGAGAGGGCTTCGGTGAATAACAATCGATGCGAAAACAAGGTAGTCGTTCTGGAGGTCCACCCCGGTGACTATCATCATGTAGAGCGGGCCGCAGAGAGGTTGGGCTACGGAACCCCGGAGTTTGTGATGTTGAGTGCCTCGCTCGTCGCATCCGCCATCGCGAACGGCGACGATGCACTAAGAACGCCGGCGGCATTGCGCGAGAGCACTGATCGTTGGTCTCGATGACGCAAGGCGTCGAGCTGTACTCCAGGCGGTTAACCTCGCTCGACATCCCGGTCATCAAGTGCAATGCGTAGCCGTTAGTCGTTGGTCACGGGGCTCGACCCGGGATGGCCTCAATGATTTCGATTAGCAATCCTACTGTGAAAACGGCTGGCACAAATAAGAGTTGTCTGATT
>NZ_LZXX01000113.1:0-975 GCF_001729305.1 Burkholderia sp. A2
TCGACCGGCACCGCGCCGGCCGAGTGCGCGAGATCCCACAGCATCAGCGCGCCCGCGTCGTGCACGAGCTGCGTGACGGCCGGCATGTCGTGCATGTAGCCGGTGCGGTAGTTCACGTGCGTGATCATCGCGACGGCCGTGTCCGCGCCGAGCGCGCCGGGCAGGTCGGCCGGATCGTCGATCAGGCGGAGTTCGTAGCCGCCGCCGAGTTGCTCGATCAGTCCCTGCGCGATGTACAGGTCGGTCGGGAAGTTCGAGCGTTCCGACACGATCACGCGGCGCTCGGGCGCGCGCTCGGCCTGGTGGCGCAGCATCGCGGACAGCAGCTTGAACAGGTTGATCGAGATGGTGTCGGTCACGACCGTTTCGCCGGGCGCGCCGCCGATCAGCGTCGCGAGCTTGTCGCCGAGGCGGCGCGGCAGCGCGAACCAGCCGGCCGCGTTCCAGCTGCGGATCAGCCCTTCGCCCCATTCCGCGCCGATCACCTGCTGCGCGCGGGCGGCCGACGCGCGCGGCTGCGCGCCGAGCGAGTTGCCGTCGAGGTAGATCACGCCGTCGGGCAGCAAGAACTGGTCGCGCAGCGCGGCCAGCGGGTCGTCGCGGTCGAGCGCGAGCGCATCTTCACGGGTCTTGATCATCATGATGTGAGGTCGTGGGTCGGGGTAATCAGGCGGCGCATGCGGGCAGCGCACGCAGCACCGCGCGCACGGGGCTTGCGTCGAGCGTCGCGAATTTCAGCGGCAGCGCGATCAGTTCGTAATCGCCGGGCGGCACGTCGTCGAGCACGATGCCTTCGAGGATCGCCATCCGGTGCGCGCGCACGCGGTGATGCGCATCCATCGTCTTCGATTCCTGCGGGTCGAGCGACGGCGTATCGATGCCGATCAGCTTCACGCCGTGCGCGGCGAGCAGGTCGACGGTGTCGGGCGCGACCGCGCAGAAATTGCTGTCCCATTGCTCGACCGCGGCGCGCGC
>NZ_LZXX01000113.1:1077-2061 GCF_001729305.1 Burkholderia sp. A2
CGCCGATCGGCGCGCCGTCGGCGTCGTAGTGCAGCGGCGCGTCGCAGTGCGCGCCCGTGTGCGGCGACAGCGTCACGCGCGCGACGTTGACCGGCGAACCGGCCTCCATCCGCCACACGCGTTCGACGGAAACCGGCGTATCGCCCGGCCACACGGGCGTGGCGGGGCTGACCGGCGGCGAGATGTCCCAGAGTGTGTCCATGGCATGACGAAGCGTGAATCGATGCTTCGAATGATAGGTGGACGCTCGCAGAAAGTGCTTGCGAAATAAACATGGACAATCCGCCGGATTGGCAGATAATTCGACTCAGAGGGAAAACGGGGACCAAAAATGCACGCGATCACGCTCGATGCCACCGACTGCCGGATTCTGGCGGTATTGCAGGAGGAGGGCAGAATCAGCAATCTCGACCTGGCCGAACGCATCTCGCTTTCGCCATCCGCCTGCCTGCGCCGCATGCGCCTGCTCGAGGAGCAGGGCGTGATCGAGCACTATCGCGCGTGCCTGAGCCGCGAGAAGCTCGGCTTCGAGCTCGAGGCGTTCGTGCAGGTGTCGATGCGCAACGAAGAGAATCAATGGCACGAGCGCTTCGCGGAAGCGCTGCGCGAATGGCCGGAGGTGGTCGGCGCGTTCGTCGTGACGGGCGAGAGCCACTATCTGCTGCGCGTGCTCGCGCACAACCTCAAGCACTATTCGGATTTCGTGCTGAACCGCCTGTACAAGGCGCCGGGCGTGATGGACATCCGTTCGAACATCGTGCTGCAGACGCTGAAGGACGAAGCGGGCGCGCCGGTCGGGCTGGCGCGTACGGGGGCGATCAAAGCGGTGTGAGGCCGTGGAAGCCGCCGCCGTGGAACACGAGCGGCGGTGCCGTGTCCGATACCGCGCGCACGCCGCAGCGCTCCACTTCGCCGACGAAGATCACGTGGTCGCCTTCGTCGTAGCGGCTGCGGTTGTGGCATTCGAACCATGCGAGCGCGCCG
>NZ_LZXX01000114.1:0-3340 GCF_001729305.1 Burkholderia sp. A2
ATGGCGGGATCGAGCGCGTGATGCTGTGAGGAAACGACCTCGCAAACAATGCGGACGCGGCCGGTTCCCTGTATCGAGACTATGCGTGTGCGGCCAGCGTCGCGACAACGTGATCCTGGAGCTCGCGCTCCCTGGCATGGATGAAGAAATGATCGCCGTCGAACCGATGAAGCGAGAACGGTCCGTCGCTGTAGCGACGCCATTCATGCAACGCGTCGATATCGACGTGCGGATCGTGCAGGCCGCCAAATACGGTCAGCCCGCAGCGCAACGCGAAAGGCGTATCGGTGCAATAGCTTTCGGCGAGTGCCAGATCGGCGCGCAGCGCGCGCAGGAAATGCCGAAGCCACTCCGGCTCCGACAGCAACGCGTCCGGTGTGCCGCCCATCGTCTTCAGCCAGTCGATGAGCTCCGGTTCCGGCAACCGATGAATCGATAACGGACGAGGGACGACATGCGGCGCACGGTGCGCCGCGCAAAACGCATGAATGGGCCCGCGAAGCCGTCGTCGATCGAGTTCCCTCAACCATTCGATACCGACGACACTGCCGAAACTGTATCCGAAGGTGCCGAACGGCTTGTCGAGGAGCCCGTTCGCGGCGGTGGCCAACGCATCCGTCATCGCATCCAGCGATGTGGGCGGGGCTTCCGAGAAGCGCGTCTGGCGTCCCGGTAGCTCGACCGCCACGACTTCGATCCAGTCGGGCAGCTCGAGCGCCCAGCGCCGATAGAGCAGCGAACCCGCACCGGCGTACGGGAAGCAGAACAGCCGGTGCGTGGCCGCGGGTTGCGGGCGATGCAGGATGAACCAGGGGGTTATCTTGACTGGCATGCCGATTGAGAGCGGAAGTCGTGATGCGTCGCGGCCGCGATCCGGTCCGGGGCGGCGCGCCGATGACGGTGCAGCGTAATCGCAAGGGCCGGCGACGTGTGCCGTCCGACGGTACAGGTTGACGATCCATCCGGGTCGTGATTGCCCGCGAATGCGGGACGCGACATGCGATCCCGGCATCGAGTTCGCGCCCGAATGCTGCCCCAACGAACAGGTTTTTCCCTACACGCAAGTTGGTATTCTGCGCTGCGCGATCGTCCTGCACCGTGTTGTCGCGGCCTGCCAACTTCGTACATCGAGACCATGAACGCTGTAATACTCGAAGCCGTTGAAAAATCGTATCTGATGGGTTCCGTCAACGTGACCGCGCTGCGCGACGTCACGCTCGACATTCGCGACGGAAAGCTGACCGTCATCGCCGGTGCTTCCGGCAGCGGGAAGTCGACGTTGCTGAATCTCGTCGGATGCGTGGACCGGCCCGACCGCGGCCGCATCGTCGTGGCGGGCGAAGAGGTCGGACGCTTGTCGGACGATGCGCTGTCCGATTTTCGTGCTCGGCGGCTCGGTTTCGTCTTTCAGAACTTCAATCTGCTGCCCGTGCTCACGGCGCACGAAAACGTCGAATATCCGCTGCTTCTCGCGGGCACGCGATTGACGGAGTCCGAACGTGCGCTGAAGGTACGGGACATGCTCGATGCGGTCGGCCTCGCGGACAAGGCGCATCATCGTCCGGGACAGATGTCGGGCGGTCAGCGGCAACGCGTCGCGATCGCACGCGCACTCGTCGCGTCGCCGAACCTCGTGCTGGCGGACGAGCCAACCGCCAATCTGGACAGCAAGACCGGCCAGCAGATCATCGCGCTGATGCGGCGATTGCAACGGGAGCGGCGCGTGTCGTTCGTGATTTCGTCGCACGATCCGCAGGTCATCGCGGCGGGCGACGACGTTGTCCACATTGCCGACGGGATCGTGTCCGACGTGACACGCACCGATGACCAGGAGGCGTTCGCATGAAGACTTTTTCGCTCGCGCTCCGCAATCTGCTGCGCAACCGTCGCCGCTCGATCACGACCTTGCTCGCGATGATCGTCGGCGCGCACGCGGTGCTGCTGTTCGGCGGCTATACGCGCAACATCACGTACGGTCTGCAAACCGATTACGTGAAGTACGGCGGCCACCTGCAGATCGAACGCAAGGGGTTCTACGAGTTCGGCAGCGGGAACCCTTCCGAGTACGGGATCGACAACTACGAGGCGATCATCGATGCGGTGAAGGCCGATCCGGAACTGGCGAAGATGGTGCTCGTCGCGACGCCCACGCTGCAGTTGCAGGGTATCGCGGGCAACTTCGACGCGGGGTTGTCGCGTACCGCGCTCGCGCTCGGCGTGCGCGTCGACGATCAGAACCGGATGCGCACCTGGAACGACTATCAGTTCCCCGTGACGATCCCGCCGATGGCGCTGACCGGCACGACCGGCGACGCAGCCGTGATCGGCACGGGCCTCGCGCGCGTGCTCGAACTGTGCGGGCCGCTCAAGGTGCCTGACTGCAACCCGCCCAGGAAGTCCGCGGACACCACGACGGCTTCGCCGCTTCCGGGCGACATCGCGGCCCTTGCCGAGGGGACGCGTGCGGCGCCGGCTGCCGCGACGGGCGGCCGGCGGATCGAACTGCTTGCGGCGACCGCGCGCGGTGCGCCGAACGTGGCGGAACTGCAGGTCGTGAAGGCGGAGCGGCAGGGCATCAAGGAATACGACGACATGTACGTCGGCCTGCACCTCGCGCAAGCGCAACGACTCGTCTACGGCACCGAGCAGCCGAAGGCGACGGCGATCGTCGTCCAGCTGCGCCATACGTCGGATTTGCCGGCCGCGAAGGCCCGGATCGAGACGCTGCTGAAAACGAAATTCGCGGGTACGGATACGGAAGTCGTCGATTACACGGTGCTGAACCCGTTCTATGGTCAAGCACTTGCGATGTTCGCGACGCTGTTCGGTTTTGTCGCGCTCCTGATCGCTGCGATCGTGCTGTTCACCGTCGGCAACACCATGAGCACGGCGGTGTTCGAACGCACGGTCGAAATCGGCACGCTGCGCGCGATGGGATTGCGCCGTGGCGGCGTACGTCGCCTGTTCCTGTGCGAAGGGCTGCTGCTCGGCGTGATCGGCGCGGTGCTCGGCGTCGCCAGCGCGGCGTTGCTCGCCGGCATCATCAACGTCAGCGGTCTGACGTGGACGCCGCCGGGCCGCTCGCCGGTGCCGTTGATCATTCGTGTGTGGGGCGAGAACGACCTGATCGTCGGTACCGCGATCGGCCTGCTGGTGGTGGCGATGCTCTCCGCGTTGCTGCCCGCGCGCCGCGCGTCGCGAATGGAGATCGTCGATGCGCTCCGCTATGCGTGATCGGCCGATCGGATCGGGTGTCAATGAAATGTCGATGAAATGGATTCGTCGGCGGATTGTCATGTTAGCCTTCGCCGGGAGTTGCATCGCCATGCTCGGCGCATGC
>NZ_LZXX01000115.1:0-58911 GCF_001729305.1 Burkholderia sp. A2
CGACGCGCTGCCGGCCGCGGGCCGGGCAGCGGTGATGCGGTGCGACGCGGGCCCGCTGAGCCGGGCCGTGGTGCGTGTCGCCTTCGTCGGTCGTCCGGCGGCGGTCGTGGCGGCCGGCGGCGCGCCGGGTGCGTTGCACCTCGACGTCGCACCGATTGTGTGGGGTCGAATGCGCGGGCGGCAAACGATATTTCCGCACAGGGTGATGCGGGATCGTCATCAACTTGTGTCGGATCGGGACGTGTCCGCGTACCCGTCCGTGGGCTCTGGAAGCGTCCGATATCGGCGCGGGAACCGGCCCGTCCGCGCGGCGGACTTCTTGCGTTTTGGGAATGAAGTCGTGAGTTAATATCAATAGCGGCCGGACTTGTGGCCATCGACAATGTGTTTCATGGATCGTGCCTCGCGAGGCTGGGGCGCGCCGTCCGGCCGGACCTGCCGGCGGCGGCGCAGCGCGATGCGCCGGATGGCGCACCGGGCCCGCCGCGCGGCGCATCCGCTTGCACGAGGCGCTCGAACGCGCTCCAATCGAATCACGCGGGCGGCGCTGCCGCCGCACCGATCAATCTGTCCCTGAAGAGGAAGTGATGCAATTCAACGACATTCTTGCCGCGCTCGACATCGATCTCGCCCAGTGGAAAGGCAATGCGCTGACCGCGCGTTCGCCGCTCGACGGCGCGACGCTCGCGACGCTGGCCGTCGACTCGCCCGCCGACGCCGAGCGCAAGATCGACGCCGCGCACGACGCATTCCTCAAGTGGCGCACGGTGCCGGCGCCGGTGCGCGGCGAACTCGTGCGCGTGTTCGGCAACGTGCTGCGCGAGCACAAGGCCGAGCTCGGCCGCCTCGTCACGCTCGAGGCTGGCAAGATCACGTCGGAAGGGCTCGGCGAAGTGCAGGAAATGATCGACATCTGCGATTTCGCGGTCGGCCTGTCGCGCCAGCTTTATGGCCTCACGATCGCATCGGAGCGCCCGGGCCACCGGATGATGGAAACGTGGCACCCGATCGGCGTGTGCGGCGTGATTTCGGCGTTCAACTTCCCGGTCGCGGTGTGGGCGTGGAATGCGGCGCTCGCGTTCGTGTGCGGCGATTCGGTCGTGTGGAAGCCGTCCGAGAAGACGCCGCTCACCGCGATCGCATGCCACGTGCTGCTCCAGAAGGCGCTCCGCGAGTTCGACAAGACGCATCCGGGCGTCGCGCCGGCGGAGCTGAGCCAGCTGGTGCTCGGCATGCGCGATGTCGGCGAGGTGCTGACGGCGTCGAAGAAGGTGCCGGTCGTCAGCGCGACGGGCAGCGTGCGGATGGGCCAGGAAGTCGCGAAGGTGTTGAGCCAGCGCCTGGCACGCGGCATTCTCGAACTCGGCGGCAACAACGGGATGATCGTCGCGCCGAGCGCGGATCTCGACCTCGTCGTGCGCGCGGTCACGTTCGCGGCGGTCGGCACGGCCGGCCAGCGCTGCACCACGCTGCGCCGCCTGATCGTCCATCGCAGCCTCGTCGAGCAACTGCTGCCGCGCATCGAGAAGGCTTACGCGTCGGTGAAGGTCGGCAACCCGCTCGAGGAAGGCACGCTGGTCGGCCCGCTGGTCGATCGTGCGTCGTTCGACGCGATGCAGAAGGCGCTGGCCGATGCACGCGAGCAGGGCGGCGAAGTGAAGGGCGGCGAGCGCGTCGACGTCGGTCACGCGGATGCGTACTACGTGCGTCCGGCCATCGTCCGGATGCCGAAGCAATCGGCGGTGGTCGAGCGCGAGACGTTCGCGCCGATCCTGTACGTGATGGTCTACGACGACTTCGAAGACGCGATCGACGTGCACAACGCGGTGCCGCAGGGCCTGTCGTCGGCGATCTTCACGAACGACATGCGCGAGGCCGAGCAGTTCATGTCGGCGGCCGGCAGCGATTGCGGGATCGTCAACGTGAACATCGGCACGAGCGGCGCGGAAATCGGCGGCGCGTTCGGCGGCGAGAAGGAAACGGGCGGCGGGCGTGAGTCGGGTTCGGATGCGTGGAAGGCGTATATGCGCCGTGCGACGAATACGATCAACTACAGCCGGCAGTTGCCGCTGGCGCAGGGGGTGAAGTTCGACGTGTGATGCAGGCGCCCGGCCAGGGCGCTTCGACAGTCGAATGAAAGGGCCGGTTGCCGCGGAAGCGGTAACCGGCCCTTGTCGTTTATTGCGATGCGTGCGGCGCGCCGATCGATCGTGAGCGTCGCCGCGCAATGGCTCGCTTACGATTCGGGCCGCGTGGAACCATCGTTCGTCGGCATGTTCTGCACGACCAGCATCTGCGGGCTCGACAGCGTGATCCCCGCCGCGCGCAACTGCTTGAGAATCTCGAACAGCAGGTCGCTCTTCGTCGAACTCGCGATCCGCGGGCTCGACACGTAACCCGTCACGCTCAGCGTGATCCCGTCCGGCGCGAGCTGGCTGAACGTCACCGACGGCGCCGGTTTGTCGAGAATCGCCGGGTGCTCGCGATACGCGTCGAGCAGCAGGTCGCGCACCTGCTCGGGATCGGTGTTCAGCGGGAACGTCAGCACCAGCGTCGCGACGCCCTGCGTGCTGTTGCCCATCGTCACGTTGCGCACGTTCTGCGAGATCAGCTGCGAATTCGGCACGATCACGGTCGAGCGGTCGCTGAGCTGGATCTCGGTCGCGCGCACGTTGATGCGACGGATGTCGCCTTCGACGCCCGCGATGCTGACCATGTCGCCCACCTTCACCGGGCGCTCGGTCAACAGGATCAGCCCCGACACGAAGTTCTTCACGATTTCCTGCAGGCCGAAACCGATACCCACCGACAACGCGCTGACGATCCACGCGAGATTGCTCCACCGGACGCCGAGCAGCCCGAGCGTCATCAGCACGAGCAGCACGTAGCCGACGTTGGTGAACAACGTGATCAGCGACACGCGCATGCCCGTATCCATGCCGAGCGCGGGCATGAACTCGCCGTCGAGCCAGCGGCGCAGCGAGCGCAGCAGGTAGAAGCCGATCGCGAAGCCGATCACGGCGTTCATGATCCGGTCGGGCATGATGTTCAGGCTCTGCAGCCGCTGGCTGCCGATCATCGCGACCGCGCTGTCGAGCAGGTCGCCCGGCGTCGTGCCGAAGCCGCCCGTCAACAGCGCGATCGCCGCGATCAGCATCAGCAGGCTCGTGCCGAAGCCGGACAGCACCGTACGCGCCTGGTCGAGGTGGCGATCTTCGAGCGCGAACAGGTGCTTGATCTGCTGGCCCGTCGACAGGCTCGACGAGAACAGGCTTTCGCTCGCGTCGCGCGTCAGCTGGATCAGGATGTAGGTCGCGCACAGCACGATCTCGAACCACACGAGCTCGTACGTGATGAAGCGCGCGACCGTGATGTAACCGATCAGGAGTGCGATCAACGACGCGACGATCGCGAGCGTGACGCCGGCATGGATCAGGCCCGCGAGCGTCGAGCGTTGCTCGGGCGCCTCGCCTGCCGCCGCGAGGGCGCTGCGCGCGCGGTTCGCGCGCAACAGCGACGCGCCGACCGTCAGTGCGACGACGAGCGATACGATGCCGCGCCCGAACAGCGTGACCGACAGGCTGGTGTCGACGATCCGGTTGATCGATTCGAGCGTGCCCGACACCAGCAGCAGCCCGGCCAGGACGGCGGGGAACGGCTTCATCGCGAGCGCGACGGGATCGGCCAGCGCGGGCAGGCGCCACGACGGATGCTTCGTGCAGAGCAGTGCGCGGCCGAGCCCCGCGATCAATGCGCAGGTCGCGGCGAGCTTCGCGAACTGGTCCCACAGATCGGTCAGCGACGGCGTGAGTTCGTAGTGGCGCGCGACGGCGAGGTAAAGGATCTGAATCGCGACGGCCGTCGCCAGGAAGGTCGACAACGCGGTCGACAGCGCCAGCGCACTGCGGCGCAAGCGGGTGGGCGGCAGGCGGTTCAGCGCGATCCAGGCGAGCCCGCGCTCGATGAGCCGGCGACCGCCGAGCCATGCGGCGAACGCGGCGATCAGCAGCAGCGTGGTGAGCACCCGTTGTCCGGGCACCCACGACGAGCGCAGCATGTCGAACAGTTCGCCGTTGAAATCGTCGAGCCGCTGACGGTCGTCCGGCGACAGGTGGAACAGCGGCAGCCAGAACTGCGCGCTGAAGATGCTGCCCGAACGGAACGCAAGCTGGTTCTTGAGCAGGCTGCGGTGCAGCTTCGCGAATTGCTCGGTCAGGTTCGTGAGACTCGTCTTCTGGTCGGCGGCCTGCTTCAGCGCCGCATCGATCTGCGTCTTGCGTGCGTCCAGCGCGGCCCGCTGCTTTGCGACGGCCGGCGTTTCCGGCGCGGCGCCCTCGGCCGGCGGCGGGCCGAGCACGTCGAGTTGCGCCTGAACCTGCGTGCGTTGCAGCGTGAGATCGCTCTGCAATTTCGCGACATCGGTGCTCAGCTCTTGCGCCGAGTCGTCGAGCCCGTCCAGCTCCTTGCTGTTGGACGCGGTCGAGGTCTGCTGCTTGATGCGGTCCAGCTCGGCCTGCATCTGCTTGAGCTGCGCGATGGCGTCGGGCAGCGAGATGGCGGGCACGGTCGCGCCGACGCCGCTCGCGACGGGCGCGGAAGCGGCCGCCGGAAACGCCGACGCGGTCGCGATCGCCGCGAACTGCAGCAGCGCGATCAGCGCGAGCCGGCGGGCATACGTGGATAGTCGTTGTATGGACATGGAATGCTTACGATTTGCCGACAATACCGGTTGCCGAAAGGCAGCCGGAAGCCGGTAGTTGGCCCGGTAGCATGTTACCGGGGCGCGGAACGCGTGGTTGTACCGATTGCGTATCCTCGGTCGCGGCGATTCGGACGGTGCGCGCCTGTGCGAAACAGCGCGGCAGTCCCGTTGTTGCCGGCCTGCGCGGCCGGCGCGCGGGGGCGGAAGGCCCGGGAACGGCCCGCCGGCGCGCTTTCCGAACCCGACAGACGGTTACGCAATTTACACAATGTCCCGGCGGAAAACGGGGCGTCGAACGGTTTCGGCGCCCGGCGCCGCCGTCCTGCCGGCTTGCCCGTGCGCCGGACGGGCGTGCCGGTACAATGCAGCGATTCGCCCGGCGGCGGTTCGGCGATCCGCCCGAGAACGACGCACAACACGACACGATCAGGAGACGCGCCCAAGATGGCCTCAACGGACAGCCTTTCCCAGGCACCTGCCCAATTCCCCTCCATCGACCCCGGCTCCATCTCGGCCCGTCTCGACCGCCTGCCGCCGACACGCAGCGTCTGGAAGCTCGTCGTGTTGCTGAGCCTCGGCTTCTTCTTCGAGCTCTACGACCTGCTCTACAGCGGCTACGTCGCACCGGGCCTCGTGAAAAGCGGCATCCTGTCCGCGACGACGCACGGCCTGTTCGGCACCACGGGCGTCGCGAGTTTCATCGCCGCGCTGTTCTCCGGGCTCTTCATCGGCACGATCGCGTGCGGCTTCCTCGCCGACCGCTTCGGCCGCCGCGCGATCTTCACGTGGTCGCTGCTGTGGTACACGGCCGCCAACGTCGTGATGGCGTTCCAGGACACCGCCACCGGACTGAACTTCTGGCGCTTCGTCGTCGGTCTCGGCCTCGGCGTCGAGATGGTGACGATCGGCACGTACATCTCCGAACTCGTGCCGAAGCAGATCCGCGGCCGCGCGTTCGCGTGCGAACAGGCAGTGGGGTTCGTCGCGGTGCCGGTGGTTGCGTTCCTCGCTTACCTGCTCGTGCCGCACGCGCCGTTCGGCCTCGACGGCTGGCGCTGGGTCGTGCTGATCGGCGCGCATGGCGCGCTGTTCGTGTGGTGGATACGCCGTGAACTGCCTGAAAGCCCGCGCTGGCTCGCGCAGCAGGGGCGGGTCGACGAAGCCGACCGCATCATGCGTGCGCTCGAGGCGAAGGTCGAAGCCGAATACGGGCGGCCGCTGCCGCCGCCCGCGCCGGCCGAACCCGTGCCGCCGCGCGGCAGCTTCCGCGACATGTGGGTACCGCCGTATCGCAGCCGCACGATCATGATGACGATCTTCAACGTGTTCCAGACGGTCGGCTTCTACGGCTTTGCGAACTGGGTGCCGACGCTGCTGATCAAGCAGGGGATCACGATCACGTCGAGCCTGATGTATTCGAGCGTGATCGCGCTCGCGGCGCCGATCGGCCCGCTGATCGGCCTCGTGATCGCCGACCGCTTCGAGCGCAAGTCGGTGATCATCGCGATGGCGGCGGCGATCGTCGTCTGCGGGCTGCTGTTCAGCCAGACGACGGTGGGCGCGTTCCTGATCGTGCTCGGCATTGGCCTCACGCTCGCGAGCAACATCATGTCGTACAGCTTCCATGCATACCAGGCCGAGCTGTTCCCGACGTCGATTCGCGCGCGGGCCGTCGGCTTCGTCTATTCGTGGAGCCGGTTCTCGGCGATCTTCTCGTCGTTCGTGATCGCGGCCGTGCTGCGCGGTTTCGGCACGTTCGGCGTGTTCGCGTTCATCGCGGGCGCGATGGTGGTCGTGATGGCCGCGATCGGGGGGATGGGGCCGCGCACGAAGGGCATCGCACTCGAAGCCATCTCGAAGTAGTCGGCAGGTGCGCACGCATGTCGCACGATTCGTGCGGGATGCGTGCGACACGGTTGCGTCCCGGTGTGCCGCATCGTCAAAATGATTTGCGGTGCGAATCAACCCGCAAACGCGATCGAATCCGGATGAAGCACGCAAACTTTCGGACGCGCGCCGACAACGTCCAGCACGCCAACCTGCCACGCAAAGAAAACCCCGGCGGCAACGAGTTGAAACAAAGCGTGACGAAGCGCAATTACACGTAAAAGCGCGCGTCCGGGCGCTGCCGATTCGCGCATCGACGAGTAGAATGAAGGGCCTGACGACTCATTAGCCGCCATCGGAGCACCCGCGTTGCATCAGCGAACGGCTCCGCCGCGAAGAGGCGTCGGCGCCGGGCGCGCACGATGCGCCGGACGTGTCGATGGCTTGCGCGGAAGATGCGCCGCTCGCACCAGCAGCATGCGGCGGCCGGATCGGCCGATGGCTTCGAACGTATGATTCTTGTCCCTCTGACGCGGCGCTTTGCGAAGCCGCGTTGCCTCAACCGTGCAGTTGCCGCATACGTGTGGCTCGCTGTCGCGATGTCGATTTCCGTTCTCGCCGAGCAGCCTGCCTTTGCCGCGTCCGACGCTGCATCGTCTGCTGCGTCATCTTCGTCCGCTGCGTCGCCTGCTTCGGCAGCGTCCCGCACGCAGCCGTCTGCGCATGCGGTGTCGGGTGCATCGGCCGCAGCGCCGGCATCCGCCGCGTCACACGCGAATCACATGAATCACGCGGAACCCGCGAATGCGGCATCGGGGGCGTCGGCCGCTTCCTCGGCTTCCGCCGCGTCGGCCGCCGCGCCTGCATCGGCCGCATCCGGCGCGCCCGCCAGCGAGGCCGAGCCGCCTCCGCCCACCCCGCCGCGTCGGCATCCGCCGCTGTCGGCCGAGGAGGCGCAAAACGCGACGACCCGTGCGCTCGACATGCGCAAGCGCTTCACGCAGGAAGTCACGCGACGCCTGAACGTACCCGCGAACGAACAGCGCGCGTACGGCGACCGCCTTCAGAAAGCGCTCGCCGATGCGGATCTCGGCGATCTCGCCGGCGAATACGTCGCGATGGTCGATCGCGCGCCGAACGTGCAGGCGCTGTTCATCTATTTCCGGGCGACGCCGGCCAATGCGTGGCTGATGATCGGCGCGTCGCCGGTCGGCACCGGGCTGCCGGGCCAGTACGACCATTTCCTGACGCCGCTCGGCGTGTTTCATCACTCGCCCGACACGATGGATTTCCGCGCGGAAGGCACGACGAACGAGAACGGCATTCGCGGCTACGGCCGCCGCGACATGCGCATCTACGACTTCGGCTGGGTGGATGGCGAGCGCGGCTGGGGCAAGGGCGGCGTGTCGCCGATGCGCTTCCAGATGCATGCGACCGACCCCGACCGGCTCGAAGCGCTGCTCGGCATCCGGCATTCGAAGGGCTGCGTGCGGATTCCCGCGTCGCTGAACACGTTCCTCGACCAGCACGGGGTGCTCGACGACGACTATCAGGCACGCGTCGAGGCCGGCAAGTCGCTGTGGGTGCTGCGTCGCGATCGCGACGTCACGCCGATCGCGGGCCGCTACCTGGTCGTGATCGACAGCGCCCGCAAGACCCGCCCCGCCTGGTCGCCGATGCCGGGGCGCGGCGCGTGGTCGAAGCTGCCGAAGGGCGGCGACACGGCGGACTGAGCGTCGGTTCGCCGAGAGCGGAATGCGCGCAGATGAGAATAAATCCGATTTATTGACATATAAGGAAAGCAAACTTTTATTATCCGATCCGGGTTCGTATAGTCGAGTCCAGTTTCGCGGAACCCCTGCCGCGCCTGGACCACCACCGACCACACGACCCGCATGAAAACTCTCTACAAGCTCGCCCCGCTCGCGATGCTCGGCGCTTTCGCGACCCATGCCGGTGCGCAAAGCAGCATCACGCTGTACGGTCTCATCTCGGCCGGCGTCGGGTTCGCGACGAACCAGGGCGGCAAGAACGCGTGGCAGGCGTTGTCCGGCACGAACCAGAACCCGCGCTGGGGGTTGAAGGGCAAGGAGGATCTCGGGCAGGGGCTGTCCGCGGTCTTCCAGCTCGAGAACGGCTTCAACGTGATGACGGGCACGGCCGCACAGAACGGCCGCGAGTTCGGGCGCATGGCGTACGTCGGGCTCGCCGATCGTACCTACGGTTCGCTGACGTTCGGTCGCCAGTACGATGCGATCCACGACTACATCGGGCCCGTGATCATCGCGAGCAATGGCGTGAACATCGGCGACAACGACAACGGCTACAACGACATCCGCGTGCAGAACTCGGTGAAGTACGTGAGCCCCGTCTACTCCGGGCTGAAGTTCACCGCGCTGTACGGCTTCAGCAATGCGACCGGTTTCGCGAACAACAGCGCGTACAGCTTCGGGCTCGGTTATGAGCGCGGCCCGCTGCGCTGGAGCGTGGTCTATGCGCAGTACAACCATCCGTACAGCGCGACGAACCAGGATGGCGCGATCGCGAACGACTATGCGTCGCCGCTGCTGATCTTCAGCAAGAGCGCGATGTCGCCGGCCGCATACGCAAGCCGGCAGCGGATCGCGGGCACGGGCGGCTTCTACACGATCGGCCGCGCGCAGTTCGCGGCGATGTTCACCGACGTGCGCTACGATTACCTCGACAATTCGCACCTGCACCTGCAGAACCTGGGCGTGAACGTCGTCTACACGATGACGCCGCAACTCTTTCTCGGCGCCGCGTATGCGTTCACGAACGGCAAGTACGACGTGATCGACAAGCGTCCGAAATGGCATCAGGTGAACCTGCAGGCCGATTACTTCCTGTCCAAACGCACCGACGTCGCGCTGACGGTGATCGTACAGCAGGCGGCTGGCGACGCGGACCATGCGCAGATCTTCGCGTATGCGCGTTCGACCGGCACGCGCCAGATGATGGCGACGCTCGGCGTCCGGCACGTGTTCTGAGCGCCCGACCATGACTCATTCGATCGCCTCCCGCCGCACCTTCCTGAAACTGTCCGCCGCGCTGGCCGGCACCGCGCTGCTGCCCGAAACGGGCGCATTCGCGGCCGGCGCCGACGCCGCGCGCCGAACGGTGATCATCGACACCGACCCGGGGCAGGACGACGCCATCGCGATCCTGTTCGCGCTCGGCGCGCAGGACCGCCTCGACGTGCGCGCGCTGACGGCCGTGGCCGGCAACGTGCCGCTCGACCTGACCGAACGCAATGCGCGGATCATCCGCGACTGGGCCGGCCGCACGAACGCGCTGCCGGTGTACGCGGGCTGCCCGCGTCCGCTCGTGCGCGATCTGGTGACGGCCGCGAACGTGCACGGCAAGACCGGGCTCGAAGGCGTCGAACTGCACACGCCGCGCGCGCCGCTCGCCGCCGGCCACGCGGTGTCGTACCTCGTCGATACGCTGAGCCGCGCGGCGCCGAACAGCGTGACGTTGTGCGCGCTCGGCCCGCTGACGAACCTCGCCACCGCGCTGGTCGAAGCGCCGCAGATTCGCGGTGCGCTGCGCGACATCGTGCTGATGGGCGGCGCGTTCTTCGAGCGCGGCAACATCACGCCGGCCGCCGAGTTCAACATCTACGTCGATCCGCAGGCGGCCGACGTGGTGTTCGGCAGCGGCGTGCCGATCGTCGTGCTGCCGCGCGACGTCGCGGTGAAGGCGCCGATCACGCCGGCGCGCGTCGCGCCGTTCCGTGCGCTCGGCAACCGCTGCGGCGCGATCGTCGCCGACATCATGGAGGCCGAGCTTGCATACAACAAGAAGCGGCGCGGCGTTGAAGACGCGCCGATGTACGACCCGACGGCCGTCGGCTATCTCGTCGATCCGACGCTGTTCGGCGGCCGCAAGGTGAATGTCGTGGTCGAGACGACCGGGCAGTGGACGCTCGGCGAGACGATCGTCGACTGGAACGGGCGCAGCGGCCGTACGGCGAATGCAACGTGGATCAACGAGGTCGACGCGGACCGCTTCTACGCGACGCTCGTCGCACGCATCGCGAATCTGCCCTGAGTGCGGGCGGCCAAGCGCGGCGAACGGAATCAGATGTGCTTCTCGATCCACTCGCGGCACGCCCGCACGTGCGGGCCGCGATCGTCGGCGGCGAGCGAGATCAGCGAGATCGCACGCGTGACGCGCGGCTTGTCGACGCGCAGCGCGACGAGTTCGGGATCGTGCAGATGCATCGTGTAGAGGCTCGGGAGCACGGCGGTCGCGAGGCCGTTGCGCGCGAGCGCGTAGAGCGGCTCCGTGTATTCCATCCGGTACGTGACGTTCAGGCGCAGCTTCCCGGCGCCGCCGGTGCGATGCAGCGATTCGCTGACGCTGCCGCGCACGAACACCGCGAGGTCGCGATCGACGAGCTTCGCCCACGTGACGCTCTTCGCGCGGGCGAGCGGATCGTCGTGCCGCACGACGATCACGATCTCGTCCTCGAACAGTTGCCGGTAGCGCAGCGTGCCGTCGTCGCCGTCGGGCTCGCGCACGCCGATGCCGAGATCCGCGACGCCGTCGCGCACCGCTTCGACGAGCGCGCTGTTCGGCAAATCGGTGAGCGTGAAGCGCAGCGTCGGATGCGTGCCGCGCAGCGCGTTGAGCGCGGGTAGCAGGCGGCCCGCGACCGACGGGATGAACGCGATGCGCACGGTCTGGATGCGTTCGCCGATGAGCCGCGTCATGTCGTCGAAGGTGCCGCGCGCCTGGTTGAGCAGACGCTCGGCGAGCGGCAGCACGGCTTCGCCCGCGGTGGTCAGCGTGAGCCGGTGTGCGGTGCGTGCGAACAGGCGGCCGCCGAGCAGGAACTCGATCTGGCGGATCGACGCGGTGAGCGCGGGCTGCGTGAGCGACAGCGCTTGCGCGGCTTGCGTGAAGCTGCGTGCGTGTGCGAGGACGACGAAGTGCTGGACCTGCCGCAGCGTGAGCGCGGGGAGTAGCGACGAGCGGTCGGACATCGGGCAATGACGGTCGGGATGCGGTACGCGGCAGTATAAGACCGCGCTGCACGCCCCGACACAGGACAATATTCGGAATCACAGGAGAACCACCATGTCAGCGACTGACACGATGCCGGCGCGCGCGCCGGCCAACTGGCTCGAGCGGCGCTTCGCGCTCGCCGCGCGCGGCACGAGCGTGCGCACCGAGACGATCGCGGGCGTCACGTCGTTTCTCGCGGCCGCGTACCTGCTCGTCGTGATCCCGTCGCTGCTCGCGACGGGCGGCATGGACCGCGGCGCGGCCACGACCGCGACGATCGTCGTGTTCGTGCTGTTCACCACGCTGATGGGGCTCTACGCGAATCTGCCGTTCCTCGTCGGCCCCGGTATCGGCGGCTCGGTGATCATCGGCGTGACGCTCGCGACGACCGAGCACGTCGGCTGGCAGACGGGCCTCGGCATCGCGTGCGTGTCGGGCGTGCTGTTCTTCCTGCTGACGATACTCGGCGCGCGCGGCGTCGTGGTGCGGCTGATTCCGGTGCAGATCAAGTTCGGGCTCGGCGCGTCGATCGGACTGTTCGTCACGATGCTCGGGCTGCGCAATGCGGGGATGGTCGTCGCGAACGCGAAGACCAACGCGTTCGCGCTCGGCGACTTTTCGCGGCCGGGCGCGCTCGTCGCGCTGATCGGCCTCGCGGTCGCGATCGTGCTGCAGGCGCGCAAGGTGCCCGGCGCGATCCTGATCGCGATTTTCGTCGCCGCCGCGGCCGGCGTGCCGCTCGGCGTCACGCACCTGCCCGCGTCGTTCATGTCGCTGCCGCACGGCATCGCGCCGATCGCGTTCAAGCTCGACATCGGCAGCGCGTTGAGCCTGGCCGCCGCACCGTACCTGTTCGCATTCTTCGCGGCGGAGTTCTTCTCGACGCTCGGCACCGCGCTCGCGGTCGGCGCGAAGGCGAACCTGCTCGACGAACAGGGCAACCTGCCGAACATCAACCGGCCGTTTCTCGTCGACTCGCTCGCCGCGACGCTCGGGCCCGTGTTCGGCATTCCCGCGCTGACCGCGCTGATCGAATCGGCGGCCGGCGTCGAGTCGGGCGGCCGCAGCGGGCTGTCGTCGGTGGCGGCGGCCGTGCTGTTCGCCGCGATGCTGCTGTTCGTGCCGGTCGCGCTCGCGATCCCGAAGGAAGCGACGGCGCCGGCGCTGATCCTGATCGGGCTGTCGATGTTCGCGACGATCCGCCATACGCATTTCGACGACTTCACCGATGCGCTGCCCGTGATGTCGATGGTGCTGCTCACGCTGATGTCGAACAGCTTCGGCACCGGCATTGCCGGCGGGCTGTTGTGCTACGTGCTGGTCAAGCTGCTGGCCGGCCGCTGGCGCGACGTGTCGTGGGGGCTCGTCGTGCTCGCGATTCCGCTCGGCTATTACTTCTGGACCGTCGTGAAGCCGCACTGAGAGACGGCTTCGCGACGCAATGGCACTACCGAAAAGAGACTGACATGAAGGGAACACCAGGCAACGTCCCGGCCGCGCGCACGGGTATCGACATCACGCCGGCCCATCGGGCCTTCTTCCGCGCGCTGCCGAAAATCGAACTGCATTGCCACCTGCTCGGCGCGGTGCGGCATGACACGTTCGTCGCACTGGCCGAACGCAGCGGCGCGCCGATCGAGCGTGCGGAGATCGACGCGTTCTACGCACGCGGCGAGAAACCGGTCGGCGTGCTGCACGTGCTGCGCGCGCTCGACAAGTATTTGCTCACACGCCCCGACGATTTGCGGCGCATCGCGTATGAGTATCTGGAAGACGCAGCCGCCCACAACGTGCGGCACGCGGAATTCTTCTGGAATCCGACGGGAACGGTACGCGTGTCGGGCATCGCGTATGCGGATGCGCAGGCCGCGATCGTGACCGGGATCCGCGATGCCGCGCGCGACTTCGGGATCGGCGCGCGCCTGATTCCGAGCATCGACCGTGAGCAGGATCCTGATGAAGCCGTGGCGATCGTCGAGTGGATGACGGCCAATCGCGCGGACGAAGTCGCAGGGATCGGCATCGACTATCGCGAGAACGACCGGCCGCCGGAACTGTTCTGGAAGGCATATCGCAACGCGCGCGCAGCCGGCTTTCGCACGACCGCGCATGCCGGCGAGTTCGGGATGCCGTGGCGCAACGTCGAGACGGCCGTCGACCTGCTGCAGGTCGATCGTGTCGATCACGGCTATACGATCGTCGACAACCCCGAGCTGTGTGCACGCTATGCGGAGCGCGGCATCGTGTTTACCGTCGTGCCGACGAATTCGTACTACCTGCGCACGCTGCCGCCGGAGCAATGGGCCGAGCTGCATCCGATGCGCAAGATGCCGGGGCTCGGGTTGAAGATCCATCCGAACACCGACGATCCGGCGCTGCACAAGGTCAATCCGAGCGAGGCGTGGGAACTGATGCTCAGCCATTTCGGCTTCACCGTGGCCGAGTTGAAGCAATTCATGCTGAACGGGATCGACGGCGCATGGGTCGACGATGCGACGAAGGCGGTGTGGCGTGCGACGTGGGCGCCGGAGTTCGATGCGCTGGCCGATACGCTCGCGGCGGGCTGAGCGCGTCCGGTCGGCACTTCGTCCAGACGGCCTCGGGCCGTGCACGGCGGGAACAGGATGCCGCGCAGGCGTCCTGTCGTCTGTCCGCACCACGCTGTGCGTGTCGGGTTGGCATACCTCGATCGCATTCGCTATATTGGCGTCCGGCAGCGCTCGAGCGTGTCGCTGCCGCCGCGCGCGCCCGCGCCGGCATTCCGACAATAATTCGAATCCGAGAGGCTCCACGTGCGTATCCCTGTCTTCTGTCTGATGTTGTTCGTCTCGCTGTCCGCGCGAGCCGGCGGCGCCTGCGATGGGCTGCTCGGCGATTACGCGCCGGCCGCCGGCAAGCCCGCGACCATGCGGGTCGAGAAGGTGGGGGGCGACATCGTGCTGCGCGGCCGCGAAGCTGGCCAGTGGAGCGCCGAAACCGCACCGACGCACGTGGCGGAACTCGATATGGACGGACCGGAGAAGCCGCCTGCGGACGCATGCGTGCTCGAGGTGCCGGGCGGCCAGCTGATCAGGATGCGGATCGGGACCCCGTATCAGGTCACGTCGATCACGGGCAGCAACTTCACGACGAAGCATTCAACCACCGGCGTTCTGCTGCTGATGACACAAGGCTTCCAGGTCGACGGCATCGAGCTGTATCGGGTCGCGCGCAGCGGCGATTCGCCGACGGCGCCGTGAAGGCGGGCGCCGCGCGCTGACGGCGAGCGGGCCGGCATGTTGCTGCACACGACGACACAACAACGAGGCGACCCCTTCCGATGGGCAATCGAGCATGGCTGTATCTCCAGTCAGGTGACGGGGACGACGCGCGAACGATCGGGTTCGCGGAATCCAACAATCACTTCCCGCTTCTGTGGCGCGTGCTGCTCGCCGACGGCGGCGCGGGCGGCGCGATTACTGACCAGCGTGTGTTCGGCGACGCAGGCACGCCGAATCTCGCCAGCGACGCGCGGGCCGCGCATGCGCGCCTGAGCCGGCTCGCATCGTTCGTCGTCACGCATCCGCTGCACGGCGACGATCCCGCACTCGCGCGTCAGTTCGATGCGCTCGTGCGTCATCTCGGCGAATCGATCGACGCGCTCGGCGATGCGCATGGCGCGCCGCGGTTATCCGCGAACCTCGACGAACTGTCATGGCTCGACGACGGCGATCCGAACGACTACATCGACGAGGAGCGCGATGCCTGTACGCGCCTGTGGTGGCGCGTCGCGAACTGCATGGACTTCCGAGACGTGCGCGGCGTGCGCGAGGTACTCGAGATCGACACGCCGGCCGACTGGCGCGACTGGGCGTGGGGCTTCGGGTTCGGCGGGGTGTCGCATCACTATTTCGTCCGTCAGAATCCGCCGCGCCGCGTGACGTTCGCCGAGATGTTCGACGCCGGCGAGCTGCACGGCAACTGGCTCGGTCACGGCACGTTCAGCTTTCGCGGACGCAACGGCCTCTGGGGCGTGCGGCGCGAAACCGACGACGCGTGGGACGTGATCGTGCCGCCCGAGTGGACGAACCTGTGGGCCAGTGGCGCGCGTGACGACCGGCTGTTGTGGGCCGCGCGCGACGGCAAGGTCGGCCTGCTGCTTGCCGATGGCGACGATGAAGGCGACGGTGTCAGGATCGTGCGCGAACCGGCGTTCGACGCGGTGTGGGATTTCAACGGCGACGTCGCCTGCGTACGCGTGGGCGAGCGGTTCGGGCTCCTGCGCACGGATGGCGTGTGGGCGCTCGAACCGTTGCTCGACAACTTCGGCGAATTCACGGGCGGGATTGCGTCCGCGAGCATGGACGGCCGCTGGGGCTTCGTCGATACGCATGGCGCGTGGGCGATTGCGCCGCGCTTCGACGATGCGCACGAATTCGTGAACGGCGCCGTCGCGGCGGTCGCCGAAGGCGAGCAGTGGGGGCTGATCGGGCGCGACGGAAAATGGCGCGCGGAGCCCGAGTGGGCGGCGCTCGAATGGTCGTCCGAGTGCGGCGCGTTCGTCGCACGGCGCGACGGTCACGTCGGTCTCGTCGATGAGAAAGGTCGGATGATCGTCGAACCGCATTACGCGGAAGTCGCTCCACTGACCGACGGCGAACGAGCGGAGATGCTCGACGAACTCGGCGCGATCCGCCATATCGTGCGGCGCGAAGACGGCCGTTGCGCGATCGTCGACGGGCAGGGCCGCGTGCTCACGCCGTTCGACTTCGTCAACATGGGCGCGCTGTCGTGGCTGCCCGACGACGAGATGGTGCCGGGCGAACTGTTCACGCGTTACGCGATCGGCGTCCTGCCGGGCGAGCCGGTGCAACTGGCGATTTGCGATCTCGAGACGGGCGCGACGATCGCCCAGGGGCGCTACGACGATGTGGCCGGCCTGTTCTGGGGCGCCGACCATGGCTGGCTCGCCAGCGTGCAGGACGACGACGGCCACGACGTGCGCGCGACGGCATTGCGCGCGGACGGCACCGTGCTGCATCCGGCGCGTTACACGCGAATCGGCGACGATGCGCTGTTCGACGACGATCGCGACGACGATGCACGGCATGCGACGTTGATGCCGTGGTTCGTTCGCCGTGTCGAGATCGCGCGGCGCTGGAGCACGGACGAACCGGTCGCCGCATTGCGCGACGACGGCGTGCCCGTGTGGCTGTACGCGGACGGGCACGCGACGACGACGCCTCGGTAGCCCGGTACGCAGCCACCCCGATCAGCGAAATAACCTCAGCCAGTCGAACAGGCCCGAATGCTGCGGCGCGCGCCGCCTCGACGCCGGCGCGCTGCGCGGCCGGAAATCGGGCGAGAACTGCACGTGCGGATCGATCGCCTGCGCACGCAGCGCCGCATCGTAGAACGACCCGACGATCGGCAGCGCGCTGTGCGCGCCCGCGCCCCAGTAGTCGCTGCGCAGCGTCACGCTGCCGTCGTCGAAGCCGACCCATGCGCCGGCCACCAGTTGCGGATGCATCAGGATGAACCAGCCGTCCGTGTTGTCCTGCGTCGTGCCGGTCTTGCCCGCGACGTCGATCCGGATCCCGTAGCGCGAGCGGATGTCCGCGCCGGTCCCGTAATCGACGACGCCACGCATGGCGTCGACGAGCGTCTGCGCGGCAGGCGCGGGCAACGCGCGTTCCGGCGGCGCGCTGCCGAACGCGGCGAGCACCTTGCCGTCGCGATCCTCGATGCGCGTGATCATCTGCGGCGCGACGTACACGCCGCGGTTCGCGATCGTGCCGTACGCGGACACCATCTCCTTCAGCGTGACGGGGCTCGTGCCGAGCGCGAGCGACGGCACCGCATCGAGCGGGCTGTCACGCACGCCCATCGCGCGTGCAAGCTGCGCGACCTTCGCGGCGCCTTCGTGCTGCATGACCTGTGCGGTGATACGGTTGCGCGACAGCGCGAGCGCGTCGCGCAGCGTCATCGGCTCGCCGGTCGGCGGTTCCGCATCGGTCGGCCGCCACACGGCGCGGCCGTCGATCGGGATCGCGACGGGCCGGTCGACGAACGTATCGCCCGGCCGCATCCCGTCCGCGAACGCGGCGCCATAGACGAACGGCTTGAACGTCGAACCCGGCTGGCGCCGCGCCTGCACCACGTGATCGAACGGCTCGCTGCCGAAATCGGGGCTGCCGACCCACGCGCGAATCGCACCGTTGCGCGGATCGATCGCGACGAAGCCGGCCTGCACCTGCGTCTTGCGCTTGCACAGTGCACGCATGAATTCGCGATTCGCGCCGAGCTGCTTCAGCGCTGCCCCATCGGCGAGCCCCGTGTCGCGCGCCTGGCGATACTCGGGCGTCTGCCGAACGAAGCCGAGGAACAGGTCGTTGCGCAGCCCGCAACCGGACGGCCCGCGCCATGCGCTGTCGGCGACCGCCTGCAGTCGTTCGGTCTGCCGCGTCAGCGCCTGCGTGGCCATGTCCTGCAGACGCGCGTCGAGCGTCGTGCGCACGACGAGGCCGTCCGAGTACAGATCGTAGTTGTTGCGGTCGGCCCATGCGATCAGCCACTTGCGCAGTTGCACCGCGAAATGCGGCGCGAGGCCCGGCTGCGCCGTCTGCGGTTCGAAGTCGACGCGCAGCGGCCGGCGCTGCAGTTTCGCGAGTTGCTGCGGCGACAGCATGCCCATCTGCGCCATCCGGCCGAGCACGATGTTGCGCCGCTGGACCGCGCGTTCCGGGTTCAGCACCGGGTTGTAGTAGCTGTTGCCCTTCAGCATTCCGACGAGCGTCGCGCTTTCCGTGATGTCGAGCTGGTCCGCCGACTTGCCGAAGTAGGTGCGCGCGGCCATTTCGACGCCGTACGCGTTGTACAGGAACGGCACGGTATTCAGGTAGGTTTCGAGGATTTCGTCCTTGCTGTACACCGCTTCGATCTTGAACGCGGTGATCAGCTCCTTCAGTTTGCGCGTGAGCGTCGGCGCGCGGCCGACTTCGTCGGGATACAGATTGCGCGCGAGCTGCTGCGTGATCGTCGAGCCGCCCTGGCGGTCGCCCGAGAACGTACGCAGCCCGGCCGTGAGCGTACGACGCCAGTCGATGCCGTGATGCGCGTAGAAGCGGTGATCCTCGGTTGCGATCAGCGCATCGACCATGTGCGGCGAGATCTGCTTGAGCGGTACCCATTCACGGTTCACGGGCCGGAATTCGGCGATCAGCTGGCCGTCGGCCGACAGCACGCGCGCGGGGCGGTCGATGCGCGCCTTGCGGATGTCGCCGATACTCGGCGTGAACGGAACGAACGCGAGCAGGACCAGCAGGCCCAGCACCGGGATCGCGGCGAGCGTCAGCGCGACGCCGCGTCGGGTCGGATGGCGCAGGCGATGCAGCGCGCCGGCGCCCAGCGCGCGGACGCGCGTGCGGCACGCGGCGGCGAGCGGCGCGACACGGGCGCGGCAACGGAGCCACGCGTCTCGGAGAAACGGCACGAAGCGGTTCAAGGCGGCAGGGGCGCGGATGGAAGACGCGCGATCCTAGCAAACGGAACCCGCGCGCCGACGGCCGAAACGGCCGTTTGCTTGCAGGATTTACAGACGATTACGTTTGTTGCCCGCCGCCAACCTTTTACCGCGCGCGGGGCCGCGATTCCGCCGACGAAACGACGTCCGCGAGCCGCTGGGCGGCCGCTTCCATCTGCGCGCGGCCGAACCCGCCGAAGCCGAGCACGAGCCCGGGGCGCGCGGTGCCGGGCGCGAACATCGGCGACACCGCACGCACCGCGACACCGGCTCGGGCGGCGCGCGCGACCACGTCGAGATCGTCGATGCCTTGCGCGAGCCACAGCACAACGTGCATCCCCTGGTCGCCGGGCTGCACCCACGCGCGTTCGCGCGGCAGGCGCGCGCCGAGCGTGTCGATCAGCAGCGCGCGCTGCTCCGCATAGACGCCGCGCACGCGGCGGATGTGGCGATCGAGGTGACCCTCCGCGATGAACGCGGCGAGCACGTGCTGATCGGCGGTCGGCGCATGGCGGTCCATCAGCACGCGCGCGCCGCAGAACGCGGGCACGAGATCGTCGGGGGCGATCACGTAGCCGAGCCGCAGCGACGGAAACAGGATCTTGCTGAAGGTGCCGAGATAGATCACGCGGTCGGGCGCGAGGCCTTGCAGCGACGGGAACGGATAGCCTTCGTAGCGCAACTCGCTGTCGTAGTCGTCTTCGACGACCCAGGCGCAGTGCGCGCGCGCCCACGCCAGCAGCGCATTGCGCCGCGCCATGCTCAGCGGCATGCCGAGCGGGTACTGGTGCGACGGCGTGACGAATGCGGCGCGCGCATCGGGTGCGACGCGGATGCCGGCGTCGACGTCGAGGCCGTCGGCGTCGACTGGCACGCGCACCATCGCATCGCGCCGCCCGGTGCTTTCGAGCAGGGCGGTGATGCCGCGATAGGCCGGATTCTCGACCCATGCGCGGTCGTTTTCGCCGAGCAGCACCTGGCTCGCGAGATGCAGCCCTTGCTGCGTGCCGCTCGTGATCACGACCTGGCCGGCGTCGCAGCGCACCGAGCGCGACCGGCGCACGTAATCGGCGATCGCGTCGCGCAGCGGCAGCGCGCCTTGCGGGTCGGCATAGCCGGACGGCGCGCCGGCGCCGCGGGCGCGCAGGCGATTGCCGAGCCGGCGCCAGATGTCGTCGGGCGCGGTGAGGCCGACCGGCACCGAGATCGCGAACGGCATGGCCGGCAGCGGACTGAATTCGCGGGCGATCCGCGCGAAGGTGGCGGCCGGCTCGGGCAGGCCGTCGCGCGCCGCGTGCCGACGGCTGGCAGCGGGAGCGGGGGTTTCGACGGGGGGCGGTTCCGCGAGCGCGTTCGCCACCCGCGTGCCCGCGCCGCCGCGCGATTCGAGAAAGCCTTCGGCGATGAGCTGCGCATATGCGTCGACGACGGTGCCGCGCGCCACCTGCAGCGACGCGGCCAGCAGCCGCGTGGACGGCAGCGCGTCGCCGGGCCGGACGTTGCCGCGGCGCACCGCGTCGCGCAGCGCCTGCGCGAGTTGGCGGCTCAGGTCGCCGGCCGCGCGGTCGAGCGCGCCGAGCGACGGAATTTCGACGATCCGGGCCGTTCTTGCCATGATTCTGGTCCGCTGAAATTGTTTCAAACCGGCTCTACAGAATAAACCAGTTCGGGCTCACAATCGGCGCATGACGGGCCAGCACCCGCGCCATTTCCCACCCCGCACGACCGTGGAGCCGACATGTACGTCCCCGCCGATTTCGACGAACCCAACCCCGACGTACTGCGCGAGCTGATCGTGCGGCACCCGTTCGGCAGCCTGATCACGCACGGCAAGAGCGGGCTCGACGCGAACCACCTCCCGTTCGAGCTGATGCCCGACGACGACGGGCTCGGCGAACTGCATGCGCACGTCGCGCGCGCGAATCCGGTCTGGCACGACGTCGCGGACGGCGACGAGGTGCTCGTGATCTTCCGCGCCGGCGACGCATATATTTCGCCGAACGGGTATCCGAGCAAGCACGTCGCGCACCGGCAGGTGCCGACGTGGAACTACCGGGTCGTGCATGCGCACGGCCGCATCACGGTGCGCGACGACGCGAAGTTCGTGCGCCGCGTGGTCGCACGGCTGACGCGCACGCACGAAGCGTCGCAGCCGGTGCCGTGGAAGATGGGCGATGCGCCGCCGGACTATATCGATACGATGCTGCAATCGATCGTCGGGCTGCAGATCAGGATCACGCGGTTCGTCGGCAAGCGCAAGCTCGGGCAGAACAAGGCCGAGGCTGATATCCGCGGCGCGGGCGAAGCGCTGGTCGCGGCCGGCAATCTTGCGATCGGCGAGGCGATGCTCGCGGAGGCCGACGCGAAGCGCGCATGAGCGCGCGACGCGAGCGGGCGCGGCGAGTATCGCGCCCGCTCGCCGCTCGGGTCACTGCGTGCGCGTCGAACCCTTCGCCCCTTCGCCCGCCTGCGCGAGCGCCCCCCGAATCGCCGCCTCCGTCTTGTCGTACCCGCCCTCGCCATACCGCGTATAGACGATCTTGCCGTTCGCATCGATCAGGTACAGCGCGGGCCAGTACTGGTTGCCGTACGCGCGCCACGTGTCGTAGTGGTTGTCCTGCGCGACCGGATAGCGGATGTCGAAGCGCTTGATCGCATCGGCGACGTTCTTCGCGTCGCGTTCGAACGGATATTCCGGCGTATGCACGCCGACCACGACGAGCCCCTGGTCGCGATATTTCCGATACCAGTCGTTCACGTACGGAATCGTATGAATGCAGTTGATGCACGAGTACGTCCAGAAATCGACGAGCACGACCTTGCCGCGCAACTGGTCGAGCGTCAGCGGTGGGCTGTTGTGCCAGCGGTCGATGCCGGTGAAACCGGGCGCCGTCATGCCGGCCGGCGACGCCTGGATGCCCGCGTCGTCGCGGGTGCCGGCGAACGCGGCAAGCCCGGCCGTGGCGGCCAGGGCGAGGACGAGGGCGGCGGTCTTGAGTCGGGACAGCATGGCGTTCTCCTGATCTTTGGCGGCCGCGGCGCGAGGGCGGCGGCCCGACGTGTTTCGACAGGCCCCATTAGGCGGCGCCGACGTATCTGCGATGTGTCCGGCCGGTCGCGCGTGTGCAATGTTGTGTGTCGTCGCGGTCGCGCGATACATTGGGATACAAACGCGTGCCCGCCGTGCGGTATAAAAGCGGACATCGCCCGCCCGAACCCCGATACCGATACCGACCACGACTCATGGACAAGATCGACCACGTGCTGATCGTCGACGACGATCGCGCGATCCGCGAACTGATCGCGGACTACCTTGAGAAGAACGGCATGCGCGTGTCGCTCGCCGCAAATGGCCGAGAGATGCGCAACGTGCTGGACGACGGCGCGCCCGACCTGATCGTGCTCGACCTGATGCTGCCCGGCGAGGACGGCCTGACGCTGTGCCGCGACCTGCGCGCCGGCAAGTTCCGCACGGTGCCGGTGCTGATGCTGACCGCCCGCGGCGAGGAAACCGACCGCATCATCGGCCTCGAGATGGGCGCCGACGACTACCTGGCCAAGCCGTTCGCGGTACGCGAGCTGCTCGCGCGGATCCGCTCGGTGCTGCGTCGCGCGCGCATGCTGCCGCCCGGCATGCAGGTGACGGAAACGGCCGCGCTGCTCGCGTTCGGCGAATGGCAGCTCGACACGACCGGGCGCCACCTGCTCGACGCCGAAGGGACGCTGGTCGCGCTGAGCGGCGCCGAATACCGGCTGTTGCGCGTGTTCCTCGACAACCCGCAGCGCGTGCTGACGCGCGACCAGTTGCTGAATCTCACGCAAGGGCGGCAGTCGGACCCATTCGACCGCTCGATCGACCTGCTCGTGAGCCGGTTGCGCCAGCGCCTGCGCGACGGTGCACGCGAACCGCGCTACATCAAGACGCTGCGCAACGAGGGCTACGTGTTCTCGTCGACCGTCACCGCCGTCGACGGTACGCCATGAGCGCGCGCACGCCGTGGCATTGGCCGCGTTCGCTGTTCGCGCGGCTCGCGCTGATCCTGTGCGTGGGCCTCGCGCTCGCGCAGACGCTGTCGTTCTGGCTCACCGTGACCGAGCGCGACCAGGCGACCACGAACCTGATGATGGGCTACATCGAGCGCGAGGTCGCGAGCTCGGTCGCGCTGCTCGACCATCTGCCGCCGGCCGAGCGGGCCGCGTGGCTGCCGCGCCTCGCGCGGCGCAGCTATGCATTCATCCTCGGGCCCGGCCAGACCGGCACGCCGCCGGAAGCGCGGCTGTCGGCGCGCGTCGAGCGCTCGATCTCGGACGGCATCGGCGGCGACTACCCGTTGACCGCGAATTCGATCCCCGGCGACAGCGAACATCTGCAGGTGCATCTGCGGCTGACCGACGGCTCGCCGCTGACGATCGACATCCACCCGATGTCGACGGTGCCGCTGTCGGGCTGGCTGCCAGCCGTGCTCGTGGTGCAGCTCGCGGTGCTGGCCGCGTGCTGCTGGCTCGCGGTGCGGCTCGCGACGCGGCCGCTCAAGCAGCTCGCGCAGGCCGCCGACGCGCTCGGCCCCGACCTGAAGGGCGAGCGGTTGAACGAAGACGGGCCGTCGGAAGTCGCGCGGGCCGCGCGGGCATTCAACGCGATGCAGGACCGCATCGCGCAGTACATGGCCGAGCGCATGCAGATCCTCGCGTCGATCTCGCACGATCTGCAGACCCCGATCACGCGGATGCGGCTGCGCGTCGACGTGATGGACGACGACGCGCAGGGCGCGAAGCTGCGCCAGGATCTGCTGGAGATGGAGCATCTGGTGAAGGAGGGCGTCGCGTATGCGCGCACGCTGCACGGCACCGAGGAAGCCGCGCGCCGCATCGATCTCGATGCGCTGCTCGACAGCATCGTGTACGACTACACGGATGCGGGGCAGGACGTCGCGCTGCACAGCGATGCGCCGCTCGCGCTCGTCACGCGGCCGAAGGCGCTGCGCCGCATCGTCGGCAACCTGGTCGACAACGCGCTGAAGTTCGCGGGCGCGGCCGAGATCGACGTGCGGGCGGCGCCGGACGGCGGCGCGGTGATCGCGGTGCTCGACCGCGGGCCCGGCATTCCGGACGATCAGCTCGACGCGGTGTTCGAGCCGTTCCGGCGCGTGGAGACATCGCGCAATCGCGACACGGGCGGCACGGGGCTCGGCCTCGCGATCGCGCGGCAACTCGCGCTTGCGATGGGCGGCACGCTCACGCTGAACAACCGGGCGGACGGCGGCGGGCTCGAAGCGCGGCTGACGCTGAGGAACGCCGGGTGATGCGACGCGGCGCGCGAGCGTCGCGGTGTCGGACGCGTGCCGAACCGTGCAAGGTATGCGGCGTCACACGCGTTGCAGATGTGCGTCGACGAGCGGCGCGAGCGCTTCCGCGTGCACGGCCGCGAGATCGTGCCGGCCGCCCGGCACGACATGCAGCTGCGCATCGGGCAGCCGTTCGAGCAGGCGCCGGCCGGCCGCGACAGGGCTGATCGGATCGTCGTCGCCCCACAGCAGCAGCGTCGGCTGCGCGATACGGCCGATGTCCTGCGACAGGTCCGCGCGAAACGTGATGAACCAGTCGGGCAACTGCGGGTTCGCTTCAGCGAAACCGGCGCGCCAGTCCTGCGCGCCCAGCCTGGCCATGTCGAGGCCGCCGGACGTGACCGTCAGCACGAGATGCGTGACGAGATCCGGCTTGTCGAGCGCCGCGCGCATCGCGATCACGCCGCCCATCGATTGCGCGATCACGGCGGTCGGCCGATCGACGCTTGCGAGCACATGACGCACGAGACTGTCGAAACCGTCGACGGCCGCGTCGTGCGGCGTGTCGCCGAAACCCGGATACGTGACGATCCGCCGCTCGGCCGGATGCGCGAGCATGCCGGCCAGCGGCTGCCAGAACGCGGTACTGCCTGATGCGCCGGGCAGGAAGAGCAGTTGAGACGGGACGGGCATGACGTTTCGTGTTCCTGTAATCGAAGCGAAGCGGGAGGGGCGGGCGGTACGCGCGCGTCAGCAGCGGCCGGTGCGCAGCGCGACGGTCCAGTCGTCGCGTCCGCGCGACGCCGCGATGGCGGCGGCCGTGTGCCAGTCGTATTCGACCGCATGGAAGTCGACGTTCCAGCCGGCCGCCGTGCGCGACACCATCGCGTAGCGCGCATGCGGCGAGCCCGTCTCGATCCGGTGCGGATGCGGCAGATCGTCCGCGTACGCCTGCAGCCCGACACTGCCCGGATTGACGATCAGCCGGCCGTCGTCGAGCTTCGCGGTGCGCGGCACGTGCGTGTGGCCGCACAGGATCAGCGAGGCCGCCGTGTCGCCCGCGCGTTGCGCGACTTCATCGGGCGTGGCCGCGCGGCAGCCGTCGGGCGTGACCGTTTCGAGGAAATAGACGAGGTCGCTGGCCGGCGTGCCGTGCACCATCAGCACGTCGCCGTCGAGCATCAGGCGTTCGGGCAGCGCGGCGATCCACGTGCGGTGGTCGGCGCGCAGCGTGTCATGCGCCCAGCGATCCGACAACCCCATCGCGTCGCGCTCGAGCGTCAGCAGTTGCCGTTCGTGATTGCCCTTGATGGTCGGCACGTCGAGCGCGATCAGGCGATCGGCCGTCTCGGCCGGATGGAGCGCGCCCGACAGGATGTCGCCGAGGTTGACGATCACGTCGGCGCCGCGGCGGCGGACGTCGTCGAGCACCGCGTCGAGCGCGGCGAGGTTGCCGTGAATGTCGGACAGCGCGGCGATTTTCATGGCGGAGCGTCGATGAGGGGAACGGCGATTGTCGCCAATTCGGCGCGGCGCGTCCAATTGCGTCACGGCATTGGCGCGCGATGCGCGGCGGCGTGGCGTGTCAGTCGGTCGCGAGCCGCGCGTACATCGCGAAATCGCCCGGTGTGCCGCGCACCATCTTGTATGCGCGCAGCAGCCCTTCGTAGCGGTAGCCGCACTTCTGCAGCACGCGCGCGGAGCCCGCGTTGCTGGTCAGCACGACGGCCTGCATGCGGTTGAAGCCGCCTTCGGCGAACGCCCACGCGGTCACGGCTTCGCACACCGCGCTCGCGATGCCGCGCCCCCAGTGCGACGGCGCGAAGTCGTACGCGAGCTCCGCCGAGCGGTTTACGGTGGACACCGTATGCAGTCCGATCGTCCCGGCGAGCGCACCCGATGCGGTGTCGACGATCGCGAGGCGCCGGATCGAATCGGGATCGGCCGATTCGATGTTGTCGAACAGCGGCAGCAGGTCGTCGGGCGAGCGCAGGTTCCAGCTCGTGTGGCGGAAGACGTCGGGATTCGACAGGTACGCGTACCACGCGTCGAGGTCCGCGCGTTCGAGTTGCCTGAGCGACAGGCCGGGGAATCCGGCGTCGGGCGGTGCGGCGATTCTCATCGAACCGAGCGCCTACGTGGCATGGCGCCGGTACAGCGCGAGCGAACCGGCGAGCGCGAGCAGCATCGCGCCGCACGTGCGTTCGAGCCACAGCGCGCCCGAGCGCTTCAGCAGCCGCACCGCGCGTGCGCCGAGCAGCGCGTAGCCGAACATCACGATGCCGTCGAGCAGCGCGAATGTGACCGCGAGCGCGACGTACTGCGGCGCGAGCGGCGCCAGCGGATCGAGGAACTGCGGCAGGAACGCGGAGAAGAACAGATAGCCCTTCGGGTTCGTCACCGCGGTCAGGAAGCTCTTCGCGAAGATCGACGCGTTGCGCCCGGAGGCCGTGGCCGTGCCGCCCTGGGCGGCCGCGACGTCGAGCGACCCTTTCGACGTCAGCAGCCGGATGCCGACATAGGCGAGATAGGCGGCGCCGAGCCACTTCACGACCGAGAACCAGAACGCCGACGCCAGCAGCAGCGCGCCGAGGCCGAGCGCGACCGCGACGATCAGCACGAAGTCGGACAGCATCGCGCCCGCGAAACCATAGGCCGCGCGGCGCACGCCGTAGCGCGAGCCGTTGGTCAGCGCGAGCAGCACGGTCGGGCCGGGTGTCGCGATGCCGACGAACGCGACGGCGGCGAAGATCAGCAAGGTCGTTTCGTGCATGAAGAAGCTCCCGGTGGACGGCGCGCAGCCGATTATCGTCCGCGTCGCCCCGCGCTGTACAGGCGCGGCAGTCGCGTTTCCGGCCGCTCGTCGACTATCTCAATTTTGACAAGAAACTGTTGCCATTATTCCGCTTTGGAACGGAACCGGTTCCAACTACCATACCGGCCGCAGCGGGCGTGCCCGCCGCGTCGTCGCGCGCGGACGTCGCCGGGCTCGGACCGCCGGCGGATGTCGGCGCCCGCGCGTGCCACTCGCAACAGCCAGAACAACGGGTTCAGCGCCCGGAGACACCAAACCATGAACAAGCAACTGATCGCAGCGCCGCTGCTGCTCTCGCTCGCGGGTATCGCCGCCGCGCAAAGCTCCGTCACGCTGTACGGCATCGTCGATGCGGGCGTGACCTATCGCAGCAACGAACGGGTCGGGTCGGCGGGTGCGTACACCGGGCATTCGAGTGTCGGGCTCACGACGGGCAACCTGTCCGGCAGCCGCTGGGGCATCAAGGGTTCCGAGGATCTCGGCGGCGGGATGCGTGCGCTGTTCGTCCTCGAGAACGGCTTCGACATCACCAACGGCACGTCGGGCCAGGGCGGCCGCCAGTTCGGCCGGCAGGCGTTCGTCGGCGTCGGCAGCGACCGCTACGGCACGATCACGCTCGGCCGCCAGTACACGTCGCTCGACGATTTCGTGAGTCCGGTCGGCCCGTCTTCGTTCATCGGCGGCTTCGGCGCGCATCCGGGCGACATCGACGATCTCGACCAGACCGCGCGCGTCGACAGCGCGATCAAGTACACGAGCGCGAACTACTCGGGCTTCACGTTCGGCGCGCTGTACGGCTTCGGCGGCCAGCCGGGCAGCATGAAGCAGCGCAACACGTGGAGCGTCGGCGCCGCATACGCGGCCGGGCCGCTGCGCGTGGGCGTCGGCTACGAGCGCTCGGACAACAGCAAGACCGGCGCGACCGATCCGACGGCGGGCAAGTGGCGGAGCACCGACGACGGCCTGTTCAATTCGTCGATCAACGAAGGCTATGCGAGCGCGCAGTCGCAGCAGGTGATCGCGACCGGTGCGACGTACGACTTCGGCCCGGCCGTCGTCGGCGTGAACTACAGCAACGTGCAGTACCGCGGCGGCGCGCAATCGCTGTTCTCCGGGCATGCGACGTTCAACGTCGCGGGCGTGTTCACGCGCTGGAACGTGCAGCCGCAGACGCAGCTGTTCGCCGGCTACAGCTACACGCGCGGCAGCGACGTCGACGGCATCGACAACCGCGCGCAGTATCACAACGTCACGCTCGGCGCGGTGTACGACCTGTCGAAGCGCACCAGCGTGTATCTGCTCGGCGCGTACCAGCATGCGTCCGGCACGACGCTCGACGCGCTCGGCCGGCCGGTGGCGGCAACTGCGTCGGTGTCGGACAAGGCGAACGGCCATTCGTCCGACTCGCGATCGCAGGCGATCGTGAGCCTCGGGCTGCGCCAGAAGTTCTGACGCGGCGATCGTTGCGCGTGCAACGGCGCCCGCGGCTACGGCGGGCGCCGTTGTCGGCATGCTCGCCAGCAACCGACGATGCACCTGTTCTCCCGGCAACGCGTGATCGACGTCGTCGATACGCCGACGAAATACGTCGACGGCTGGGACGGCCCGACGCTCGACCCGCCGCGCTGAACGATCGCCGCCGCGTGCCGGTCCGGCCGGCGCGCGGCTTTTCCCGCCACATTCCTCCTTTCCCTGCCGCTTTCCCTTCCGTGTCCGAAATCGCGAAAAGCTGATCGCGCCGCACAATAATTTTTCTCTTTCATTTTAATTTCGATTTGTAATAATCGAAAAGAATTCCGGGATGAAAAGGCGATACGGCATGTCAGAAAAAATGACGTATTTGCATTGGTGGCCCGGAAGAAAATGCCGGGGAATGCGCCGAAACCGCGCGGCTGGCAGGCCGTCGTGGCACGGTTTCGAAGATTTTGCGATCGTTGACGAAAAAGCGCCGGACGGCAAAGGGCGTGGAGTGAATAATTCGATGGAACGGCGAATACGCATTTGTCGGAATCACCAATATTTCATGCGCCGCGATTTACAGTGTCGACCATTGTTCGTCTGGGAGCATTATTCATGTCAATGAAACAAATCCGCGCAGCGTTGCTGGGAATGTGCATGGCGATGCTGGCCGCGGCAAGCCATGCGCAGGCGCAATACTCGACCGACTGGCTCGCGAACACGTACGGCACGCTGGCCTCGCACGTCGGCAACGGCGCGCGCTCGATGTGGGTCGCGCCCGAAGGCGTGATCTACACGGCGTCGCGCTGGGACGAGAACGCGGGCGGCGTCGCGATCTACCAGAACGGCCAGCCGCTCGGCACGATCGGCATCCACGACGAATTCCAGGGCGGCGCGATCACCGGCAATTCGACGTCGCTGTTCGTCGCGCTCGGCTACAACCGCACGTTCGGCAGCGGCTCGGTGGGCCGCTACAACCGCAGTACGAACCAGCGCGACCTGCGCATTCCGGTCAGCACGTGGACGGGCATCCAGTATGCGGACGTGATCACCGGCCTCGCGACGGGCGGCAACCTGCTGTACGTGAGCGACTTCTACGGCAACCGCGTGCGCGTCTATACGACCGACGGCGTGTGGCAGCGCGACATCGGCGTCACGGGCCCCGGCGCGCTGGCGCTCGATGCGGCCGGCAACCTGTGGGTCGCGCGCAAGAGCGCGGGCGTCGTCGCGCAGTTCAGTGCGACCGGTGCGGCGATGAACACGCTCCAGATGGCGGCCGGCGCGCGGCCGGCGTCGCTGTACTTCGATGCGTCGATGGGCCGGTTGATGGTGGGCGACGAAGGGCCCGACATGAACATCAAGGTGTACGGCGGGCTGCCCGGAATGCCGGTGCAAGTCGGTACGTTCGGCGTGCAGGGCGGCTATCTCGACACGACGACGGGCATCAAGGGGCAGGTCGGCGACAAGCGTTTCACGCGCGTCGCGGCGCTCGGCAAGGATGCGGCGGGCAACCTGTACGTACTGAACAACGCGTGGGGCGGCGGCTGGGATCTCGGCCGCAACGGCAGCACCGATCTGCATGCGTACAGCCCGGTCGGCACGCTGCAATGGAAGCTGCAGGCGCTGAACTTCGAGGGGATCGCCGCACCCGATCCCGCGACCGACGGCGCGTTGTTTTTCAGCGGCAACAACGTGTATACGGGCACCGCGGGCGGCACGTTCGTCGCGAACACGGTCGACCCGTTCACCTATCCGAAGGACCCGCGCCTCGACATGAACGACTATCAGCGCGGCCAGCACTTCGGCCAGCTCGTGACGGTCGGCGGCAACCGGATCCTCGTCGCGTCGGGCCAGAACCCGGGCAACTTCAACTTCTATTACTTCAACACCGCGAGCGGCTATATCGCGATTCCGGCCGGCTCGCTGCCCGGCAAGCCGTTCAACACGACGCTGCAGGTGACGGCCGGCTTCGACATCGACGGCAACGGCGACGTGTGGGCCGGACTGAACGGCTCCAACGTGATCACGCGCTACCCGATGACGGGCTTCGACGCGACTGGCAAGCCGTCATGGGGCAAGCCGGTGACGACGGCCGTGCCGAGCAGCGTGGCGCCCGTGACGCGCATCCTCTACCAGGCCGACAGCGACACGATGATCCTCGCGCAGGGCCTCGCGGGCAACTGGGACTGGACCGCGATGAACGGGCACATCGAGGTCTATCGCGGCTGGAAGAACGGCAACACGAGCACCCCGAACCCGGTGATCAACCTGACGAGCGCGAACCCGAAATCGATCGCGGCGGCCGGCCACTACCTGTTCGTCGGCTATGTGCATACCGTGCCGAACATCGACGTATTCGACCTGAACACCGGCGCGCTCGTCACGACGCTGACGAACTCGAACGCGTCGGCGATGGACGTCGGCAACGACGTCGACTCGATGTACGGCGTGCAGGCGTACCTGCGCTCGACCGGCGAATACGTGATCACGAAGGACAACTACAACGGCTCGAGCATCGTCGTGTATCGCTGGCGGCCGTGAGCGCGCCGGGGCGTCAGAACGATACCGTCGTCGTCAGCGTGACGAGCCGCGGCTCGCCGACCGCGACGATCAGGTTGCTGTTGCTCGACGGATAGTAGGTCTTGTCGAGCAGGTTCTTCACGTTGAGCTGGAAGCGGGTCGGGAACTTGCCGATCGTCGTTTCGTACGCCGCGAACGCGTCGACGGTCACGTAGCCGGGCAGCGAGAAGCTGTTCGCGGTGTCGCCGGGCCGCGCGCCGACGAGCCGCGCGCCGCCGCCGAAGCGCCAGCGCCCGGGCAGATGCGCGATGGCCGTGTCATATACCGCGAACAAGCTGCCCGTGTGGCGCGCGACGTTGACGAGCGGCGTGTTGCTGTCGCGATCGTTCGCGTTCGTATACGCATAGCTGCCGATCACGCTCAGGTGGCGCGTGATCTGCCCGGCGACGTCCAGCTCGACCCCGCGCGAGCGCGCGGTGCCGATCGTCGACGTGATGTCGCCGACCGTGACCGCGACGTTGCGCTTGTCGATCTGGTAGACGGCGAGCGTGCCCGTGATCGCGGGCTTCAGGCTGAACTTCAGCCCGGCCTCGAGCACGCGGCCGTATTCCGGCGCGAGCGGCGCCGCGACGTTCGACGCGACGTTCGGCTTGAACGAGCGGCTCACGTTCGCGTAGGCGGTCAGCGCCGGCGTCAACGCATACGCGAGCCCGAACTGCGGCAGCCAGACGCTGCCGCGCGAGCGGTCGGCGAACGCGAACGGCCGGCCCATCCCCGATTCCTGCTGCCAGTTTTCCCAGCGCAGCCCGCCTACCGCGGTGAGGCGATCGGTGATCTTCACCGAGTCCTGCACGATCGTCGAATACGCATGCACGACCGAGCGCGAATCGCTCTGCTTCGGATTCGGCACGCCGCCCGGCGCGAGCAGGCCGTACACGGGATCGTAGAGATTGAAGCCCGTCGTCGCCTTGCCGCGGATCGTGTCGCCGCGGAAGCTGCGCTGCCGCTCGTATTCGCCGCCGACGTAGATCGCGTGTTGCATGCCTGCGAGCGTCACGTTGCCGAGCAGGCCGAGCGTCGCGATCTGGTCCGAATCGTTGCGCCCGAGGTTCGCATCGGACGAGCGCGTGAGCGCGCCGGTCCTGCTGTTGAACGCGGTGGCGCGGGTGAGGTATTGGTCGTAGCGGTCGCGGCCCCAGCCGTAGGTCGCGCGCACGCGCCACGCATCGGAGAAGCGGTGCTCGATACGCGTACGCAGCGTTTCCTGGATGCCGCTGCTTTGCGACCACGCCTCCTCGTAGCGGCGATAGCGCAGCGCATCGTCGAGCTGGCCGTTGACGAGCACGGTGCCGCGGTCGAACGGCGTCGTGTAGTCGACGTACTGGTAGCTGACGTCGATCGACGTGTTCGCGTCGTGCCACGACAGTGCGGGCGCGATCAGCGCATTGCGTTCGCGACCGAAGCTGCGCCAGTAGCGACCCGTGTCGTATTCGCCGGTCAGCCGGAATGCGAGCGTGCCGCCCGCGACCTGCCCGGGCTTGCCGAGCGGCCCCGTGAGATCGAACTGGGCGGTGCTGCCGCCGTGGTTCGTGCGCGACGCGGAGATCGAGCCGCCGAACGTGTCTTCCGGCTTGCGCGTGACGAGATTGATCACGCCGCCCGGGTCCTGCATCCCGTACAGCAGCGAGGCCGGGCCCTTCAGCACTTCGACGCGATCGATCGTCGCGAGATAGCTGTGCAGCACCGGCGTGCGTACGCCGTCGACCAGCACCGAGCCGTCGTTGTTCGACCCGAAGCCGCGCTTGATGAACGCGTCGCGCGTGCCGCCGAGCGTGTTCGTCTGCGTGACGCCGCTGACGTTGCCGAGCACGTCGTCGAGCGAGCGCGCCTGCTGGTCCTGCATCACGCTGCTGCTGACCACCGCGACCGATTGCGGGATCTCCTTCAGCGGCCGGTCGTCGCCGCCCGCGATGCTCGTCGTGCGCGGCTGATAGCCGATCGTCGGATCGACGGTGGCCGATGCATTGACGCTGATCGCCGGGAGTTCGTGTTCGGCGGCGGTCGCCGGAGCCGATGCGGGGGCAACGGGTTCGGCGCCGGCCGCATGCGCACCGGTCGCGGCACACAGGGTGAGCAGGGCAGGCAGGCGCGTGCGCCACGGACGCGGGGTCCGGACACGGCAGGGCGTTCGACGGGATGGCATGAATCGATGCGGGAAGAGGAAGGCGAAGGATCGTGGCGTGGGCCGCGACATTGCGTTGCGTACAGGACGCGCATGATATATGTAATGAGAACCATTTGCAATTGTAATGGGGCGACCGGGCAATGCGCGGCCGTCGGTTGCCGCCCTGTCGGCCGTCTGCTACCGTAGCGGCCAAAATCAGACGCAGTGAAATTCAACGAGAGAGCCGGGGGCCGCACCATGTCATCTTCCTGTCACGTCGCGCTCGGCGCGACGCCATGCGCCGCGCACGACCGCGTGGGCGACGAAGTGATCGCAGCCGTTTACCGCCGTTCGAACGATTAAAGCGACGCAAGCGAATTCAACCGGCATCGCGCCGGGCTTCGATCATTCCAACCACCACGCTAGACGGGAGAGACCACCCATGAAGAAGATTTCCGCGCCGTTCGCGGCGGCCGCGCTTGCGGCCTGCGCGCTGCTGGCGGGCGTACACCAGGCCGCGCGTGCGGCTTCGAACGCCGAACCCGCGATCGACGCGCACTACGGCGCGATGATCGAGGCCTATACGCAGGACATGGCCGCTGCGAAGACGAAGTACGACGGCAAGCGCGTCGCGTTCGTCGGCGCCGTGATCCGGATGGGCAGCGACCCGGGCGGCACGTACTTCGGCGCGCTGACGGCCGACGGCGAGCAGTTCGACACGCATTTCGACGTGGCCGACCAGGAGGCGCTGAAGCCGAAATTCCCCGGCGGCGAGATCAAGCCGTTCGTCACGTCGGCGGCGTTCCGGTTCAGTTGCGTGAACGAAGGCTATGTCGATGCGCCGGTGCTGCCGGGGTTGAAGCTGTCGCATTGCCGGCTCGCCGATTGAGCTGAGCGATGGACGGGGGCGGCGTGCGATGGTCAGGCGGGTTCGGGTTGCAGCACCATCGATCATCGCCATGACGGCGGCTGGCCGCCGCGTGTCGGGCGGTCCGTCTACCGATCTACAGATCGAGGACCAGCAGGTCGGTTCGCGATCGCGAGCAGCACGGCATGAACTGGTCGCCGGCCGCTTTTTCATCGTCGGTCAGATACGCATCGCGATGATCGGGCTCGCCTTCGAGCACGCGGGTCAGGCAAGTGCCGCACACGCCTTGCTCGCACGACGTCAGCACGTCGACGCCGTTCGCCGCCAGCGCCGCGATCACCGTGCATTCGGCCGGCACGTCGATCACCTTGCCGCTGCTCGCGATCCTGACCTGGAATGCACGATCCGCGCCGGACGATGCCACCGCGCCGCCGAAGAACTCGTAGTGCAGCCGTGCGTCGGCCCAGTCGCGCTCGCGCGCGGCATTCAGCACCGCGTCCATGAAGCCGCGCGGGCCGCATACGTACAGATGCGTGCCTTCGGGCGCGGCCGCGAGCACGGCGGCCAGATCGAAGCGTTGCGCGGGATCGCCGTCGTCGACGTGGAAGCGGACGCGATCGCGAAACCCGGCCGCATTGATCCGTTCGACGAAGGCCATGCGGTCGGCCGAGCGCGCGCAGTAATGCATGTCGAACGGGATGCCGGCCGAGAACAGCCGTTCCGCCATGCTCAGAACCGGTGTGACGCCGATCCCGCCGGCGAGCAACAGATGGTGCGGCGCGTCGGGCGCGAGCGGGAATTGATTGCGCGGCAGGCCGATCCGCACGGTATCGCCTTGCCGGACTTCGTCGTGAATCGCGCGCGACCCGCCGCGGCCGTCGGCCTCGCGCAGCACCGCGATCTGATAGCGATCGCGTTGCTGCGGATGGTTGCACAGCGAGTACTGGCGCACGAGCCCGCCCGGCAGATGCACGTCGATATGCGCGCCGGCGTCGAAGTGCGGCAACGGCGAGCCATCGTCGCTGACGAATTCGAAGCCGCAGATGTCGCGCGCTTCCTGCCACTTGCGGGCCACGCGGACCGTCAATGTCGCGCCACTCATGACGCTTCCTTGACCTGCGCGACCGGCATCACGGGCCGCTGCGGGCTCGCCGCGTTTTCGGCGGCGAGCAGCCGGTCGATCAGCTTGCGCGACAGCACGCCGCCGGCGTCGATGTTGAGCTTCAGGAGCGTGCGCTCGGGCCACTGCTCGAGATTGCGCTGCTGGCGTTCGAGCATCTCGAGATCCTCCGCGAAGATCTTGCCCTGGCCTTCGCGGATCTCGGCGGTCAGCGCGTCGTCGTCGGGCCGGAAGTTGCGCGCCATCCCCCAGAAGTACCAGATCGACGTGTCGGTCTCCGGTGTGATGAAGTCGACCACGATCGACGACGCCTTCTTGTTCGCCGGCGCGTCGTAGCCGCCGTGGCCCGCGTGCGCGACGCCTACGTCGATCATCACGTGGCTCGGCGGCGTGAAGCGGCAGATCTGCCAGCGGTCGACCGGCACGTCGTCGGCGAGCCCGTTGCCGCGCAGCGCCATCCGCCAGAACGGCGGCGGCATCACGTTCTCCATGAAGCGGCTCGTGACGACCTCGTCGCCATGGCTCGTCGTCTTCGGCGGCGCTTCGTCGATTTCCTTCTGGCCGATGCTCGACGCATGCACGTAGGTCTCGTGCGTGAGGTCCATCAGGTTGTCGATCATCAGCCGGTAGTCGCAGCGGATCTGATACAGGCCGCCGCCATACGCCCAGGCCGGATCCTCGGCCCACGCCAGCGCGGGCAGCCTGGCGGGATCGGCTTCGGACGCGTCGCCCGGCCAGACCCACACGAAGCCGTACCGCTCGACCGCCGGGAAGTTGCGAATCGGCGGGAAACCGCCGACGCGCTGGCCCGGCATGCCGGCCGTCTTGCCGTTGCAGCCCATTTCGAGCCCGTGATAGCCGCACACGAGCACCCCGTCGCGCACGAAGCCGAGCGACAGCGGCGCGCCGCGGTGCGGGCAGAAATCCTCGAGCGCGGCGACCCGGCCGTCCGCCGCGCGGTAAAACACCATCGATTCGTTGCAGATCTTGCGGCCCAGCGGCTTGCCGTCGATTTCGTCGGGCGTGCATGCCACGTACCACGCGTTCTTGAGAAACATGTTCTTGTCTCCTTCGGGGCGGTGCCGCCGGGGATGCGGCCCGATCATCATTCCGTGTACTGAATGAGATTCAGTGTACTCATTGATATGGGGCGGGACAAGGCGAGCGGTATACTGGTTTTCCCGGGAAATGGCGCGCGTAGCGCCATGCCGACGGCGTGCGCAACCGTGCGCGCCGCCTATGTCATCGACTCATCCATGGAAAAAACGAATCCCGCCGACCTGCCGGCTTTCCCGATCGACCTGTACGACGAACCCGGGCACCTGATCCGGCGCGCACACCAGATCGCGGTCGCGATGTTCTACGAGAAGCTTGGCCGGGACGTGACGCCCGTGCAGTATGCGGTGCTGCGGATGCTCTACGAGAATCCGGGGCTCGACCAGGTGACGCTCGCGCAGCGGGTCGCGCTCGACACGTCGACCACGGCCGATCTCGCGGTCCGGCTCGAAGCGAAAGGATTGATCGTCCGCGAAGTGCTGCCGCGGCGTCAGCGGCGTCTGTTGTTGACGCCGGCGGGTGTCGAGCTGCTCACCCACCTGATGCCGTCAGTGAAGGAACTGCGTGCCGGGCTGTTCGACGGCATGGGCGAGGACGATTCGCAGGAGCTGATGCGCCTGTTGCGCAAGTTCGTCCATTTGAACAACGAGCAAAGCCGCGCGCCGCTGCGGGTGAGCGAGGATTCGTAGCGGCGCCGCAGCGTGAGCGCCAGCGCGGAAGCCGCGGCGGGGGCGTCCGCCGCGCCGCCCATCCGCGTCACGCGCGTGACGCTTCCCCTTCCAGCCGCCGCACCGCTTCCGCCACTTCGTTCCTGAAGCGCACCAGCGCTGCCTGCTCCGGCGCGGGCGGCTGCATGGCGGCCCACAGCATGTCGATCAACTGCGTGGCCGTCGTTTCCGTATCGAGCTTGCGGTGCCCGAGGATCGCATCCCACAGCACGTGCTCCATCGGCCCGAACACCATCGAGCGCAGCAGGCTCAGCGGCAGATCCGCACGCACCTGCCCGGCCGCCTGGCCGCGCGCGAGCACGTCCATCAACGGCGCCGTGTAGCGGCGCTGCAGCGCAGTGAGTTCGTCGCTCAACGCATGCTGCTTCGCGCGCCCCTCGGACAGCACCAGCGCGCACAGCCCCGTGCCGTTCACGAGCATCAGCCGCAGGTGGGTGCGCACGATGAACGCGAACTGCTGCTGCACCGACGCGTCCCGCGGCATCCCGTGTTCGAACGCGGCGATGATTTCGTCGTACCAGTCGGCGATCACACGCGCGCACAGCTCGCGCTTGCCGCGGAAATAGCTGAACACCGTCGCCTCCGACACGCCCACGCGCTGCGCGATCTCCGCTGCCGTCGCATGCTCGTAACCTTTTTCGGCGAACACTTCACGACCGGCGCGCAGGATGTCCTGCACGCGCTGCTGGGATTTGCGTCCGGCGGGTGCGCGCGGCGTGTCGGCGCGGTCGGCTTTGGCGGGGGCGGTCATGGTGTCGGCGGGAGCGGCTGTCATGCTCGCATCATATCTGAGTATCACTCAGAAAACTATTGACGCAGAACCCGGCGAGGCGCGAAACTGTGCAAAATTTCTGCTGTATTGGTCAATGAATACCCGTATTCATTCGATTTGAGCGAAACTCAGAAATCGGTGAGTGCGGCACACTTTCTGGAGACGGAGGAGACATGATCAACCTGCCCGGCGTGCAATTCATGCTCGGTGAAGACATCGAGATGCTGCGCGACGCCGTCGCGACGTTTGCGGCGAAGGAAATCACGCCGCGCGCGGCGGAGGTCGACCGCACCGACCAGTTCCCGATGGATCTGTGGAAGAAGTTCGGCGATCTCGGCGTGCTCGGCATGACCGTCTCCGAGGAATACGGCGGCGCGAACATGGGCTACACCGCGCACATGGTCGCGATGGAGGAGATCTCGCGCGCGTCGGCGTCGATCGGCCTGTCGTACGGCGCGCACTCGAACCTGTGCGTGAACCAGATCCACCGCAACGGCACCGAAGCGCAAAAACGGAAATACCTGCCGAAGCTCGTGTCCGGCGAACACATCGGCGCGCTCGCGATGAGCGAGCCGAATGCCGGCTCCGACGTCGTCAGCATGAAGCTGCGCGCGGACAAGCGCGGCGATCGCTACGTGCTCAACGGCACGAAGATGTGGATCACCAACGGCCCCGACTGCGACACGCTCGTCGTCTACGCGAAGACGGACGTCGAGGCCCATTCGCGCGGCATCACCGCATTCATCGTCGAGAAGGGGATGAAGGGCTTCTCGGTCGCGCAGAAGCTGGACAAGCTCGGCATGCGCGGTTCGCACACGGGTGAGCTCGTGTTCCAGGACGTCGAGGTGCCGGAAGAGAACATCCTCGGCCAGTTGAACGGCGGCGTGAAGGTGCTGATGAGCGGCCTCGACTACGAGCGCGCGGTGTTGTCGGGCGGCCCGACGGGCATCATGGCCGCGTGTCTCGACGCGGTGGTGCCGTACATCCACGACCGCAAGCAGTTCGGCCAGTCGATCGGCGAATTCCAGCTGATCCAGGGCAAGGTCGCCGACATGTACACCACGTTCCAGGCGTGCCGCGCGTACCTGTACGCAGTCGGCCGCCATCTGGACTCGGCGGGCAGCGACCACATTCGCCAGGTACGCAAGGACTGCGCGGGGGTGATTCTCTATACGGCCGAGAAGGCGACGTGGATGGCCGGCGAGGCGATCCAGATTCTCGGCGGCAACGGCTACATCAACGAATACCCGGTCGGCCGCCTGTGGCGCGATGCGAAGCTGTACGAGATCGGCGCCGGCACGAGCGAGATCCGCCGGATGCTGATCGGCCGCGAGCTGTTCGCGGAAACGATGTAACGCCCCACGTCACGCGAACGGAGCCCCGTCGATGCCGATCATCGAATCGAAACTGAACCCGCGTTCGGAAGACTTCCGCGCGAATGCCGCGGCGCTCGAGGCGGTCGTTGCCGACCTGCGCGCGAAGATCGAACGGCTCGCGCAAGGCGGCGGGCAAGCCGCGCGAGACAAGCACCTGTCGCGCGGCAAGCTGCTGCCGCGCGACCGCATCGCGCAACTGCTCGATCCGGGCGCGCCGTTCCTCGAGTTCTCGCAGCTCGCCGCGAACGGCATGTACAACGACGACGCGCCGGGCGCGGGCGTCATCACCGGGATCGGCCGCATTGCCGGTCGCGAATGCGTGATCGTGTGCAACGACGCGACGGTCAAGGGCGGCACCTACTACCCGATCACCGTGAAGAAGCACGTGCGTGCGCAGGAAATCGCCGCCGAAAACCGGCTGCCATGCGTGTATCTCGTCGATTCGGGCGGCGCGAACCTGCCGAACCAGGACGACGTGTTCCCCGATCGCGATCACTTCGGCCGCATCTTCTTCAACCAGGCGACGATGTCGGCCGCGGGGATCGCGCAGATCGCCGTCGTGATGGGCTCGTGCACGGCGGGCGGCGCGTACGTGCCGGCGATGAGCGACGAGTCGATCATCGTGAAGGACCAGGGCACGATTTTCCTGGGCGGCCCGCCGCTCGTGAAGGCCGCGACCGGCGAGGAAGTGAGCGCCGAGGATCTCGGCGGCGGCGACGTGCATACGCGCCTGTCGGGCGTGGCCGACCATCTCGCGCAGAACGACGCGCATGCGCTGTCGATCGCACGCAACATCGTCGGTCACCTCGCGCCGAAGATCGCGCCGCCGATCGCGCTGCGCGAGCCGAAGCCGCCGCGCTACGACGCGAAGAGCCTGTACGGCGTGATTCCGGTCGACACGCGCAAGCCGTTCGACGTGCGCGAGGTGATCGCACGCATCGTCGACGATTCCGAATTCGACGAATTCAAGGCGCGCTTCGGCACGACGCTCGTCACGGGCTTCGCGCACATCTGGGGCCATCCGGTGGGGATCGTCGCGAACAACGGCATCCTGTTCTCCGAATCGGCCGTGAAGGGCGCGCATTTCATCGAGCTGTGCTGCCAGCGCAAGATCCCGCTCGTGTTCCTGCAGAACATCACGGGTTTCATGGTCGGTCGCAAGTACGAGAACGAAGGCATCGCGCGGCATGGCGCGAAGATGGTGACGGCCGTGTCGAACGCGAAGGTGCCGAAGTTCACGGTGATCATCGGCGGCTCGTTCGGCGCCGGCAACTACGGGATGTGCGGCCGCGCGTTCGGCCCGCGTTTCCTGTGGATGTGGCCGAATGCACGAATCTCGGTGATGGGCGGCGAACAGGCTGCGTCGGTGCTCGCGACCGTGCGTCGCGACGGCATCGAGGCGAAGGGCGGTTCGTGGTCGCCCGAGGAAGAGGATGCGTTCAAGCAGCCGATCCGCGACCAGTACGAGCGCCAGGGCCATCCGTATTACGCGAGCGCGCGGCTGTGGGACGACGGCGTGATCGATCCCGCGCAGACGCGCGACGTGCTCGGGCTCGGCCTCGCCGCGTCGATGAACGCGCCGATCGACGACACGCGCTTCGGCGTGTTCCGCATGTAACGCCCGGGAGGACCGACCGATGCGATACGAAACGATCAAGGTAAGCGAAGCCGGCCGCGTGGCGACCGTCACGCTCGCGCGTCCCGACGTGCGCAACGCATTCAACGAGACGACGATCGCCGAGCTGACCACCGCGTTCGAATGGCTCGATGCGCACGAAGGCGTGCGCGCGATCGTGCTCGCCGCGGAAGGCGCCGCGTTCTGCGCGGGCGCGGACCTGAACTGGATGAAGAGGATGGCCGGTTATTCGGACGACGAGAACCGCGCCGATGCGCGCAAGCTCGCGCGGATGCTCGAAGCGATCCATCGCTGCGGCAAGCCGGTGATCGCGCGCGTGCATGGCGATGCGTATGCGGGCGGCGTGGGCCTCGTCGCGGCGGCCGACATTGCGTTCGCCGCGGACGGCGTGAAGTTCTGCCTGTCGGAAGCGCGGCTCGGGCTGATTCCCGCGACGATCGCGCCGTACGTCATCCGTGCGATGGGCGAGCGCGCGGCGCGGCGCTATTTCACGACGGCCGAAGTGTTCGACAGCGCGCGCGCCGCATCGCTCGGCTTCATTCACGATGCGGTGCCGGCCGACGCGCTCGACGAAACGGTCGCGAAGCTGGCCGCGACGCTCGTCGCGAACGGCCCCGATGCGGTGAGGGCGTGCAAGCGGCTCGTTGCGGACGTGGCCGGGCGCGCGCTCGACGCGACGCTGATCGAGCAGACCGCCGACTGGATCGCGAAGACCCGCGCCGGCGCGGAAGCGCGCGAAGGGATCGCGTCCTTCCTCGAAAAGCGCACGCCATCGTGGCGCGAATGATCGCGTGACCTTAACCTTCCGGACGACATCGAAGCCATGTTCGACAAGATTCTGATCGCCAACCGCGGCGAAATCGCGTGCCGCGTCGCCGCGACGTGCAAACGTCTCGGGATCGCGAGCGTCGCCGTCTATTCCGACGCGGATGCGAACGCGAAACACGTGGCCGCGTGCGACGAGGCCGTGCATATCGGCGGCTCGGCCGCGGCAGACAGTTACCTGCGCGTCGAGCGCATCATCGAAGCCGCGCGCGCGACCGGCGCGCAGGCAATTCACCCCGGCTACGGCTTTCTGTCGGAGAACGAAGATTTCGCGCACGCGTGCGAAGAGGCCGGCATCGTGTTCATCGGGCCGCCGGTCGACGCGATCGCGGCGATGGGCTCGAAGGCTGCCGCGAAGGCGCTGATGCACGCGGCCGCCGTGCCGCTCGTGCCGGGCTATCACGGCGACGACCAGGATGCGGCCAATCTGCATCGCGAAGCCGACCGGATCGGCTACCCGGTGCTGCTGAAGGCGAGCGCGGGCGGCGGCGGCAAGGGGATGCGCGTGGTCGAGCGCTCCGACGATTTCCCGGCGGCGCTCGCGTCGTGCCAGCGCGAAGCGGCCAGCAGCTTCGGCAACGATCGCGTGCTGATCGAGAAATACCTGACGCGCCCGCGTCACGTCGAAGTGCAGGTGTTCGGCGACACGCACGGCAATACCGTCTACCTGTTCGATCGCGACTGCTCGGTGCAGCGTCGTCACCAGAAGGTGCTCGAGGAAGCGCCGGCACCCGGTTTGCATGCGGACGTGCGCCAGGCGATGGGCGAAGCGGCCGTCGCGGCCGCGCGCGCGGTGGGCTACGTCGGTGCGGGCACCGTCGAATTCATCATGACGGGCGAAGCGTTCTACTTCATGGAGATGAACACGCGCCTGCAAGTCGAGCATCCGGTGACCGAGATGGTCACGGGGCTCGATCTCGTCGAATGGCAATTGCGCGTCGCGTCGGGTGAGCCGCTGCCGCTGAAGCAGGAAGAGTTGCACGTGCACGGCCATGCGCTCGAGGCGCGCCTGTACGCGGAGAACCCCGCACGCGGCTTCCTGCCGTCGACGGGTACGCTGAAGCATCTGCGGTTGCCGGCAGGCGCCGAATTCGACATCGGGGCGGCGGTGCGCGTCGACAGCGGCGTGCGCGAGGGCGATGCGATCACGCCGTTCTACGATCCGATGATCGCCAAGCTGATCGTGCACGGCGCGGATCGCGCGGAAGCATTGAGCCTGATGCTGCGTGCGCTGCGCGCGTGCGAAGTGGTCGGCCTGCATACCAACGCCGCGTTCTTGCAGCGGATCGTCGCATGCGCGCCGTTCGCGATCGCCGATCTCGACACGGGCCTGATCGAGCGCAACCACGATGCGCTGTTCGCGCCGCAACAGCCGCCGCGTGCGATGCTCGCACTCGCATGTGCCGCGCTCCTGGCACGCGAGCGTGGCGGCGCCGCGCAGGACGGCGCGTCGCCGTGGTGTTCGCTGCCGGACTGGCGGCTGAACGGCGGCTATCGCCGCACGCTCGAATGGCGTGCGACCGATCGCGAAGCGGACGTGACGGTTGCGTACGAGGACGACGGCGCCGGCACGCGCGTCGCGATCGGCGACGCCGCCGCACAACCGTTCGCGTGGACGCGCGGCGCCACGCCGCTCGATTTCGACGTGACGCTGGGCGGCGTGCGCAGCAGCGGCCGCGTGTATGCGGACGGCGACACGTTCCACGTGTTCACGCAGGGCGCGGCCGAGACGTTCGAATGGCGCAACCTGCTTGCGCATGCGGGGGACGCGGAGCAGGGCGGCGGCCGCCTCACCGCGCCGATGCCCGGCAAGGTGATCGCGGTGCTGGTCGAGCCGGGGCAGAAGGTCGAAGCCGGCACGCCGCTGATCGTGATGGAAGCGATGAAGATGGAGCACACGATCGGCGCGCCGAGCGCGGGCGTCGTCGCGGAAGTGCTGTACGGCGTCGGCGATCAGGTCGCGGACGGTGCGCAGTTGCTGATGATGGCGTAAGACTGAGCGTTGCATACGCGTGAGGGCCGTTGCCGGCTCTCACGCAGGGGCCATCGTGCCCCGTATTATCCGAGCGCCCCGACGCCCTCCGGCTGTGGATACTTGATGTGCCTGCATCAGGACGACATTGCATTCTTGTGTTGTGATCGTCGATCTTGTCGCGCGCAGACAAAAACAAATAATTTGCGTGCCGCATCTTCGAGATTTTTGAATAATCCCGGGATTCTCGCCGGTAACAGCCGCTCGACATGCGCTGTCGCGCTGCCTTGCACCGGTTTGCCCGTTGCAACAGTTGTTCAAAGATCGAAACCGGTCCGGTCCGGACTACTTCGCCAAAACGAACTGACTGCTTCCTCTTGTGGAGAAAGGCTGCACGCGATCGGGGCTGCTTCCGCGGGTGTCCGGAAAATCAGACTCGTTTGGAGAAACGGCTGCGCGTTCCTGTCCATGCGCGACATGGCTGCGTTAGCGTACCCGCCGGGATGTGCGGCCCGGTGTCCTGCGCAATGTAGCCGAGAGAAAGACTGAGATGGCGAACAAATATAAGTATGGAATTCACATTGACCTTACCCCGCCAGAACTTTTCTGCCTGATTGTTATCGATGTGGCCTGTGAGGAGTTGGGTATCGATGATGCTGTCGGAATCGCAATGATTTTGTTGGGTCAAAGGTTTGTGCCGACCAGGGGAAATTCGGCGGAGCGGTCAAGGGAACCTCAATCGCATCCAGGGTATCGAGAAAGGTGTTGCCCTATGAACTCAAGTACAAAATTCTGCCAACGGTAACGTCATTCAGGAGTCTCCTGCTGCTCAAGATCAAATTTACCCGGGAGCTCGGCGCCTTTGTCGGGCGGGCCGTACCGGTGGTGGGTTGGGTCATTACCGCTATCGATATATCGGTCATCATGTATCGCTCGACAGTCACGTACAATGGCTTGGTCAAGCAAGAGGATCGCTTTTAATGGACGGTCGTCTGATAGAGATGGTGCGGGAAGAGGCCGATTCGCCACTATGGGGCGAGCTGGAGCTTACCGAGGACACGGATCTCTGCATCGATCTTGAAATTTCCGACAGGGCCATGTCGAGATTGATGCGGAGATTTTCGGAAACGTTTGGTGTCGATATTTCCGATTTCGACATTGATTATTATTACCCGTCCCGGAAACTGGGATTGGGTCGACTCTTGATGACGGTATTCAGGTCGCCATTCAGCGCCGACGCCAGGGACAAAATACTGGAGCGTCCGCTCACGATCAAAATGATGGAGGCGGCGATTGAAACCGGGCGGTGGACGATGTAGCGGCTCGAAAAAGGGCCAGTCGATGGCGCACCTGCGATTTCCGCACCAACGCGGGGATCTGTCTGCGCATCGGCTGCTGTCGCTCGACACCGTCGTGTAACAAGTCGAACATAGCATCTCGGCGTCGATATGACCGGCGCGGGTTCGCGTCCGCGTCACGTCATCATCCTCACGGAGAACCGTTATGCGAACGTCGGCCCTACGGCCTTTCGCGGTCGCCGGTCTGGTCGTGCTGAGCGCCGTCCTCGGCGCCTGCAACGACGACCTGACCGCACCCGCCGCGCCCGTCGCGCAGCAGAAGGCCGCGTGCGGCGGCGCCGTGGTCGCCACCGCGCAGATGCGCTGCCCGCCGGGCTTCACCGCGCCTGCTTCGTCGCCCGCTTCCTGATACCGGCCGTTTCCACCAGAAATCCCATCAAGCGCAACCAGCATGGCCATCCATTCTCGACGCGATTTTCTGAAGTTCTCGGCCGGCCTCGCCGGCGCGACCGCCGCCACCGCACTGCTGCCGGAATCGATCCGCAAGGCGCTGGCGGTCGAGCCGAACACCGTGACGGGCACGATCCAGGATGTGCAGCACATCGTCGTGTTCATGCAGGAGAACCGTTCGTTCGACCACTACCTCGGACACCTGAGCGGCGTGCGCGGCTACAACGACCGCTTCCCGGTCACGCTGCCGAACGGCAAGCCGGTGTGGTTCCAGCCGCGCCAGGAAGACAAGTCGAGCGTGATCGCACCGTTCCGCTACGACACGACCAACCCGGGCGTCAACGCGCAATGTATCGGCGGCCTGCCGCATACGTGGGCGACGACGCACGGCGCGATCGACAACGGCCGCGCGGACCAGTGGGCCGTGCAGAAGTCGAACATGACGATGGGCTATCACGTTCGCGACGACATCCCGTTCCATTACGCGCTCGCGGATGCGTTCACGGTGTGCGACAACTACTTCTGCTCGATCCCGGGCAACACGCACCCGAACCGCATGTACCTGATGACGGGCATGGTCGATCCGCTCGGCACGGGAGGCGGCCCGCTGCTCGACAACACCGACTACATCGACAACCAGTTCGACAAGGTCCAGTTGCCGCCCTTCAACTGGACGACCTACCCGGAGCGGCTCGAAAAAGCCGGCATCTCGTGGCAGATCTATCAGCAGGGCACCGGGTTCGACAACTTCACCGGCAACTACGGCACGAACATGCTCGCGTGCTTCAACAACTTCGTGAACGCGCCGGCCGGTTCGTCGCTGCAGACGCGCGGGATGAGCACGCGCCCGATCACGCAGCTCAAAGCGGACGTGCAGGCGAACGCGCTGCCGCAGGTGTCGTGGCTGCTGCCGCCGGCCGCGTATTCGGAGCATCCGAAGTTCACGCCGCTGTACGGTGCGTACTACCTGTCGACGATCCTCGATGCGCTGACGTCCAATCCGGACGTGTGGAGCAAGACGGTCCTGCTGATCATGTACGACGAAAACGACGGCTTCTTCGACCATGTCGTGCCGCCGTCGGCGCCGACGCTGCCCGGCTCGGGCATGAGCACCGTGGACGTATCGCTCGAGCGGCACAACGTCGTGACCGCGACGCAAGCCGGCACCTATACGGCCGACAACCTGCCGTACGGCCTTGGCCCGCGCGTGCCGATGTTCGTCGTGTCGCCGTGGTCGAAGGGCGGCTTCGTGTGCTCGCAGGTGTTCGATCACACGTCGGTGCTGCAATTCATCGAGAAGCGCTTCGGCGTGATGGAGACCAACATCTCGCCGTGGCGCCGCGCGATCTGCGGCGACCTGACGTCGGCGCTCGACTTCTCGAAGTCGGATGCGACGCTGCCGACCCTGCCGAGCACGCAGGCGTATGTCGCGCAGGCGGATCTGCAATGCTCGCGCGCGTCGTCGCAGACCGCGCCGGCCAGCACCGCGCAGCAGATCGTGACCGCGCAGGAACCCGGCACGCGGCCGGCCCGCGCGCTACCGTACGAATTGCACGTGACCGGCCAGCTGCAGGCGCAAGGCTATGCGGTGACGTTCGTGAATACCGGCACGCAGGGCGCGCATTTCTGGGTCTATACGGGCGACCCCACCGCGATGCCGCGCCGCTATACGGTCGAAGCGGGCAAGCAGTTGACCGATACGTGGGCGCTCGATGCGAACGGCAACTACCTGGTGAGTGTGTGGGGGCCGAACGGCTATTTCCGGCGCTTCGCGGGTTCGGCCGCCGCGGATGGCGCTGCCAAGCCTGAAATCACGCCGTGCTACGACACCGCGAACGGCGACGTTTACGTGACGATCGCCAATGCCGGCACCGGCCCGCTCACGGTCACGGCGACCGATGTCGCGTACGGCGGCGCGGCGCGCACGCTGACGGTCCCGGCGGGGCAGCGCGTCGAAGCGCATTGGGACCTGTCGTGCAGCAGCCACTGGTACGACCTGCAGTTCGCCGTGGCGGGCAATGCCGGCTGGACGCGCCGCATCGCGGGTCACGTCGAAACCGGCAAGCCGAGCATCACCGACCCGGCGGCCGTCACGCCGACGATCGCGGCGATCTGACGACGGCAACCGATGCGACGACGCGCCGGCCGGTCGCATCCGGCCGGCGCGTCGCGTTTACCGATCGTTGACGGTGCGGCGGCCGCGTCAGCGATTCGCGCGGTGCGCTTCAGCGCGGCGCCCCGCCCGGAAGCGCTTTCCCGCGAGCGCCGCGCCGGTTCATCGTGGAGGATCTGGAGGACTTGCGCGGCGTCGTGTTCCATTCGATGATCGCGGTGCGGTGAGGTCGCCAGCTGCCCGCTCGAATGCCGCGAGAAAAACCGGCTGCCGGGCGGCGCGAGCATCGCATAACGTTCGGGCGGATGGGCACGGCCGGACCGGCCGCTGACCATCCCTGACAGTGTGCGGCCGGCGCTCCGCTAGAATGCGCCATGCCATCCCCATTCAACTTTCCATCCCGCCGACGATGACGTCTCCTGCCCTGACCGGCCTGCGCATCGGTATCACGATCGGATTGCGTGCCCCCGACGAAAGCCTGTGGATCAACGGCATCAAGCAGAACGCGCTGTTTCTCGCGAAGCTGTTGATGGCGTCGCCGCACGGTTACCGTGTGACGCTGGTCAACACGACCGACGTGCCGCTGACCGACGCCCTGCCGTGGGATCGCGGCGTGTACGACACGCGCGCGTTCGCCGACATGAAGGATGCGCTCGACGTGGTGATCGAACTCGGCGGGCAGATCGATGGCGAGCAGACGGCCTACCTGAAAGCGCGCGGCGCGAAGCTCGTCAGCTATTGCTGCGGGGTCGAGTACATCAACGCGATGGAGTCGATGCTGTTCGGCCGCCGGTTGTGGGAGTCGCTGTTCATCAACCGCGGCTACGACGAGGTGTGGGCGATTCCGCAGATCGCGCCGTCGTCGCTGCCGTTCCTGCAGTCGCTGCGCCGCTGTCCGGGGCGCGTCGTGCCGTTCGTGTGGGATCCGATGTTCCTGACCGAGCGCGCGCGGTCGCTGCCCGAGCACGGCGAATACCGGCCGCGCAGCGAGCCCGGCAAGCGGCTCACGGTGATGGAGCCGAACCACAACGTCGTGAAGTTCTGCGTGTATCCGATGCTGATCATCGACGAAGCGTATCGCCGCGACCCCGACGCGATCTGCTTCACGCACGTGACGAACGCCGATCGCCTCGCACACGACAGCCCCGAGTTCGTGATGCTGATGAACTACCTGGATATCGTGCGCGCCGGCAAGGCGAGCTTCGTCGGGCGCTTCGATACGCCGCTGTTCCTGGCCGACCTGACCGATATCGTCGTGTCGCACCAATGGTCGAATCCGCTGAACTATTTCTATTTCGACGTGTGCTGGCAGGGTTATCCGCTCGTGCACAACGCGAGTCTCGCGCCCGATCTGGGCTACTACTATCCGGACAACGACGTGCAGCAGGGCGCCGATGCGCTGCTGCGCGCGCTCCATACGCACGACGACGATTGGCAAGCGTATGCGCGGTGCCAGCGCGAGATCCTTCGCCGTTACACGTCGGCGAATCCGGCGCTCGTCGCCGAGTACGACGCGCTGCTCGCGAACCTGATCGGCGCGCCGGCCGCCTGAGGCCGGGTTTCCGCGGCGCACGTTCGTTGCGCCCCGCCCGTCTTGCGCCGTCGGGTTTGTCCCGCCCTCATGTCTGACGAAATGATGCCGTTAAAAAAGAAACCGACGAACCCGATGGGTTCGTCGGTTTTGAAGGCACGAAATTGACGGCTCCGAGGGAAGTCCGTCAAAAACAAGTTTATAGGTTAACAAGTTGGAAAGATTGTTAAATATGTTTCGATCTATCATCTTCATATAATTGAAATTGGTATTATCGGTTAAGCGATGGGTATTCCTGTTCGGCATTTAATAATATCGTTTGAAACGTGAAAATTGCGTGCTGCGATGATCGAATGGCGCGCGGCGGCACGCGTGACACGGGAGACCGCATGCAAGGAGAGCGGCATGTCGCCCCGACATATCGAGCGCGGGCGCTACTTCATTGCATGGTATTTATCTGATCAATTGACGGTTTCGTGTTTCTCGCAACAGGCAAATTCGGGAAAAGACGATTCGGATAAAACCGTCTGAATGAAAAAAAGTAAGTGATTCGGATTTGAGGTTCGCGTAATTTGCGTTGTGTAACCTGTCGCACTGTCGGCAGTGTGCGCGCGTGGTGTATTCCAAGTAATCGAATATCGTAAAAATATCGAATTTGACGGCGCCGAAGCGACCAGTACGCTCCCCGGAAAAAATCGACATACAGGATGGGCCGGGTAGGCGGCGGAGCGCGTCGAGGTTGCTGCGTTCCGCCTGGGTGTTGAGGTCGAGCCGCGATCGGCGGCTCGCCATTTGCCGGAGCGCCGGATGAATGCGGTCGAAGCTCGCCAGGAGGCGAATCGGAAAGCGAATCGCGACGAAATCGATCTCGTGTTCGGCGCGCGCGACGATCACCCCGACCTTGCGTCGGTACGCAGTTTCGTCGAAAGCCGGCTCGGATTCGCGCACGAGCCCGTGTGCCGCGCCGACCTGTCTGGCGGCGTGCTGTACGAGGAGCGCCTGGCGCGGTTGCGGTGGGGCGAGCGCGATGCGCTGCCGCCGCTCGCCTTCCTGCCGCGTCTCGAATCGCTCGGCCTGATGCGCTGGTTCGACCGGCTGGTGGTCGGCCGCACGATCGATGCGCTGCGCGCCGATCCGGGCGCCGTGTACGGTTGCAACGTCGCGGCGGCAAGTGCGGTCGTGGACGACGCGTGGCTCGCGATTTTCAGGCGGCTCGAGCGCGAGCCGTCGGTGGCGGCGCGGCTGGTCGTCGAGATCACGGAGACGGGGCCGTTGAACCCCGTCGCGGGCCGGTCGTTCGTGTACCGCTTCCGGCAGGCCGGGTGCCGGATCGCGATCGACGATTTCGGTGTCGGTTTCAGTGCATTGAACAATCTGGTGGTCGGCAATCCCGACATCGTGAAGCTCGACCGCTCGATCCTGTCGATGATCAAGCACAACGCGATCGGGCGCTACCAGTTCCGGCGGCTGATCGCGTTTGCGCATGAAGGTGCGCGGCACGTCGTCGTCGAAGGCGTGGAAAGCGAGACTGACCGGCAGATGATCGTGGATGCCGGCGTCACGTGGGCGCAGGGCATTCGCTTTTCATGGCGATCGCCGGCCGCCGCGTGACCGCGGGAACGGGCAGGGCGGCGCGCGGGGTGCGCGTCGGGGGCGGGACGAATCGCAAAAGGGGCGTGGGCATGGCGGGGACGAAAGCCGGAGGCGGAACGGGCACGCAGGCAACCGATGTGCGCGACCTGGTCGCGATCGCCGAATTGGCCGACATACTGGGGCAACTGGGCGCCGAATCGACCGATGCGCCGATCGATGTCGCGCCCTGTCTGGACGGCCTGACACGCGTCGCGCGCCGTATTCGACGGATGAGCCTGCTCGATGCGGGTGGCCGCGAGCTGGCGGCCCGGCACTATTATGCGGGCGTCATCGCCGGCGCGTGCGGCGACGAGTCGGCGATCGCGCGCGGCGTATCCGACAGCCTCGTCCGGCAATCGGCCGACGCAGGCCGGTCGGCAGCCCGTTGTTTCGCGATGCTCGCGCGCATCGGGCGGCGGCATGGCCGTGCGTTCGCCGCACAAAGCGGCGACCGGGTACTGGCGTAACGCAACCGGCGCGTGCGCGGGCAATCAGCCGAGCGGGCGGCCGGCAAACAGGTGCTGGATCTGCGTGGAATAGGCGCGGACGTTGTGCTCGGCGAGCGTGTCGACCTGGTGCAGGCAGCGGCGGGCGGCCGCCGCGTAGTCGTCGAGCTGTGCGTCGTGCGTCTGCGCGGCGGTCGCGATCGCGCGCGCCGCATCGAAGATCTCGAAGTCCGGATAGTAGTAGCCGACGTCGCGCAGAAACGGCGAGTTGTGCACGAGCGGGTAGTTGCCGTACAGCGCGTCGTACAGCAGGTAGTTCAGGCCGTTTTCCCAGTGGTGCGACACGACGATGTCGGTGTGATGCGCGGCCCACGCGACGAACGGCGCGCGCACGTCGGCGGTGGCCTTGCCGTCGCGCACCATCTCGAGCCCGAGCGCGAGATGCTTGAAGGCGACGTTTTCCTTCTTGTCGAACGTGTTGGTCATGTACACGTGCTCGACGAGCTCCGGATGCTCGACGTAGCACGCGTTCGCGGCGAGCATCGGCACGATCGCGCTCTTCACGACGTTCAGGTTCGGCTCGAAGAACGCGATGCGCTTGGCCGGGCCGTGGTTGCGATAGCCGAAGCGCGCCTTCAGTTCAGGGTCCGCGTCGAGGCTGCGTTCGATGAAATACGGCGACCAGATATGCGGCAGCTCGATCACCGGCGCGCGGTACACGGCCTGGAAATACGCGGCGCACGTGTGCATGTGCTGCGGATTGGTCCAGATCTCGTCGAACTGCACGCGGTGCGGGTTCGGCCGCCAGTCGTTCTTCTCGAAGTTGATCGTCTCGACCGCGATCACGTAGTCGTTACCGAAGCGATACGACACGCACTTGCCGCCGCGCTGGCGCACGACGTCCGTGTGCGACGGATCGACGAACGCGTTCATCTCGATCAGCAGGTCGGTCTGGTGGACGACGGCCGACAGCGGCCGCAGCGCGTCGCCGAACGCGTCCATCATCAGCGCCTGCGGATACCCGGTGATGCCGTCGTCGTGCGCGAGCCAGACCTCGCCGATCAACGGCGATTGCTTCAGCAGCATGTACAGGTACACGCAGTGCTGGTTCGCGCCGTTGTACCAGATCGACTGCGTCGCGTCGCGCTGCACGTTGATCGTTATCGCGACATTGAGTTTCATCGGCTCGGCTCCGTGGGGCGAGGATCTGTCATGCGTCGCGATAGAGCGTGGCGATCGCGTCCGTATAGGCCGCGACGTTGTCGGGGTTGTAGATGCTGACCGAATCGAGCACGTGCTTCGACTGCTCGCGATACGCGTCGAGGTTCGCGTCGTGCTCGGCGAACGCCTGCAGCAGCGCGCGGCCGCCGGCCTGACAGTCGAAATCCGGATAGAAATACCCGGCCTTGCCGAGGAACGGCGAGTTGTGGATCAGCGGATAGTCGCCGTACAGCAGCTCGTAATACAGGTAGTTCTGCGCGTTCTCCCACGTGTGCGACACCACCGCATCGCCGTACGCGGCCATGAACTCGTACACCGCATAGCGGCTTTCGAACGTCGTGATGCCGTGGTTCACGATGTCGAGGCTCTTCGCGAAGTGGATGAACGTCGCGTGATCCTTCAGGTGGATCGTGTTGCACACGCGCACGAATTCGAGGAATGTCGGATTCGCGCGGTAGGCTTCCTCGGTGACCAGCATCGGAATGATGCTCGTCTTCACCATGCAGATGTTCGGCTCGAACATCGTCACGCGCCAGCGCGGCTTGCCCGGTTGATAGCCGAACGACAAACCGGCGCCGAGCGTCGCGCGCGCCTTGTCGAACAGCATCGGATGCCAGATGTGCGGAACGATCGTGACCGGCGCGCGCAGGCCCGTCTGGTAGTAGTGCAGGCACGAGCGCTCGAACTCGGGGATCGTCCACACCGCGTCGTACGGCGCGCCCGAGAACAGGAAGCCCGACGGCTTGTCGAACATCGCGCGTTCGATGTCGATCACATAGTCGTTGCCGACCCGCATCGTGACGACCTTGCCGCCGCGCTCGCGGAACGCGCGCAGATAGTCCGCGCCGAACTGCGCGCTCATTTCGATCAGCACGTCGCAGCGCTCGAGCGCTTCGTCCATCGACAGCAGCGGCACGTTCCACTCGCCGAGCATCATCTGTGGATCGGCAACTTGTTCGCCGCCGTTCACCATCACGGCATCCGCGACGAGCGGCGACTGGCGCAGCAGCAGGATCAGCAGCAGGCAGTTCTGGAAAATGCCGTTTTCCCACAGCGACTGGCCGGCGCCGCGCACGAACAGCGACACGCCGACGACGAGACGCTTGCCCTCGCCGGGCGCTTGACGGGCATTGGAGTCCGACATGCGTATGCTCCGGTTCAGGCGACCAGACGCGAGACGAACGCGTCGAGGTTCGCGGGGTTGTCGATCGAGACCGAGTGCAGCAGCCGGTCGGCCTTCGCACGGTAGTCGTCGACGCGTTCGTCGTGATGCAGCCACGCCTCGAGCAGCGCGCGGCCGCCGGCGGCGGCGTCGAAGTCCGGGTAGTAATAGCCGGCGTCGCCGATCAGCGTCGAGTTGTGGATCAGCGGATAGCCGCCGTACAGCACGTCGTAATACAGATAGTTCTGCCCGTTTTCCCAGTGGTGCGACACGACCGCATCCGCGTGGCGCGCCATGAAGCTTGGCAGGTCGATGCGCGGCTCGAACGTCGCCTTGTGCTGGCGCACGAGATCGAGGCTGTTCGCGAAGTGCACGAAGGTCGGATGCTCCTTCATGTGCATCGAGTTGACGACGAACATGTGTTGCACCGCATCAGGCCGCGCGCGGTAGAGCTCGTCGCACGCGAGCATCGGGTAGTGACAGGACTTCACGACCGAGATGTTCGGTTCGAGCATCGCGAGCTTCCATGGCCGCGGGCCGGGCCGATAGCCGAACGTCGCGCCTTCGTCGGCGAGCGCGGCCACGCGGCGCTCGAGGAAGTACGGCGACCAGATGTGCGGCATCAGGTGCACGGGGGCGCGCAGGATCGTCCGCAGCATCGGCGCGGCGGTCTTGTCGTATTGCGGCAGCAGCCACACTTCGTCGAAAGGTGCGCCGTTGAACACGTGCCCCGACGGTTTCCCGAAGATCGGCGTTTCGCCCAGCCCCGCATACACGTGCCCGCAGAAGAACGCGGCGGTCTTCTTGCCGAGCGCCTTCATGTGCCGGAGCCATTCGACCGGCAACTGCGCGCCCATTTCGATCACGACGTCGAGTTCGTGCGTGACGTCGGCGGGTTTCACGAGCGGGATGTCGAGGCCGTCGAGTTCGAGGCCGACCGGCAGTGCGTTGGCGTCGCCACCGTTCAGGAAATAGACGGGGCCGACGCGATCCGAGCGTTTGAGCATCATCGCGAGGAATGCGATGTTCTGGTGAATGCCGTTTTCCCAGATCGCCTGGCCGTCGCGCGCAAACAGCGAGATGCCGACCGCCGGCCGTTGCTTGCGGGTGCCGCCCGCGGCGGCTTCATTGATGTCCGTCACCGGTTGTTTCCTCTGCGGCGTCGTGCGTCCGGCATCGCGTCGAGCGTCTGGCCGGCAGCGGCGCGCCGTGGATCGTCATGGTTGGATTCGCGCCGGTGCGCTGCGGTGCGCGAATCGGGCGACGAGATTCGCGAAGGCGGCAGCCGGATTCCGGCGTGTCGTCGGGCACGCGTGGCACGGCGCGCGTCGGGCAGGCTGCCCCGGCGACTGTTTGCGGCGATTGTGGCATGGAAACCGCCAGTTTTGGCGGCGCGTGACGAACTTTGACATAGCCGGCGGCCAACGGGAGCGGGCGCAGGCGAAGCGGCGCCCCGGCGGTCCGGCGGAATTCCGGCGCGGCGCTGCGGCCTGCCGGATCGCGCGGCCGCATGGGCGGCCGCAGGCGCGTCAGTGCTGCAGCCGGATTTCGACGCGACGGTTGCTGGCGCGGCCTTCCGGCGTCGCGTTCGAGGCGACCGGATCGGCCTTGCCGCGGCCCGAGACCGTCATCGAATCGGTCTTCAGCCCATGCGCCTTCAGATAGGCGGCGACCGATTCGGCGCGGCGCTTCGACAGCGCGAGGTTGTAGTCGTCGCTGCCCACCGAGTCGGTGAAGCCGGTGACCGTCACCAGCGAGTACGTGCGCTCGGCGCGCTCGCTCAGCAGCCGGTCCAGCGATTCGCGCGCGGTCGGCGCGAGCGTCGCGCGATCGGTCGCGAACAGCGCGTCGCCCGACAGGTTCACGCGTTCGACAACGGCGGCAGCGGGTGCGGGTGTGGCGCCCGAGGCCGCCTCGGCCGGCGCGGCGCCGCACTGGAAGACCAGCGTGGCCGGATCGGATTTGTCGCGCAGCGCGCGGGCCGAGTCGACGGCGCGCACGGGCGCGTCGCCGCAGATCTTGCGGGCGGCCTTCATGCAGGTCTGCGGGCCCGACAGCAGGCCGTGGCAGTCCACCTGGAAGGTGCGCACGCCGTCGCGCGGCTGCAGTTCGGAGGCGCTGAAGGTCGGGCCGGATGCGGTCGAGCACGCGGCGAGGACCGTTGCGGAAAGCGCGAGCGCAAAAGCGAGTTTGTTCACGGTGACGTCCTTAAAGCTTGGGTTGACCGAGGCCCGCCGCGCGGTGCGCGGCGGGCTCGTCCTGCCGTCGGCGCCGCGGGCGTCCGGCTGGCAAGCCGGACGCGCGGGCGGTGCGACGCGTTACTTCCACTGATACAGCATGCCGGCGCCGATCACCTTCTGACCGCCGCTGAAGCCGCCGTTGACCGACGCCTTCAGGTTCTCCGTGATACGCGCCTGCATGCTGACCGCCATCGCCTTCTGGCCGAGGAAGGTCGATGTGCCCACGCCCATCCCGAAGTTGGCGTCGCGGTCGAGTTGCGGGATCGACGCCATCGCGCCGACGGCCGCGATACCCTGCTTCGCCATCTGGTCGGTTTGCTGCAGTTGCGAACCCAGCGAGTTGATCTGTGCCTGCTGGCCCGACAGTGCCGTCGACAGCGTCGTCTGCACTTGCGTCAACTGGTTCACGTTCACCGCGTCGGTGCCTTGCGTACCCGGCGCGACGTTCGTGATCTGGCGCTGCTGCGTGTCGCTGCCGACCGATACCACGTTTGAACGGCCGCCGTCCGTCGAATTCGCGCCGATCGCCACCGAGTTCGAGCCGGCGGTGACGGTCGGGTGATCGTTGCCGCTGCCGTTCATGTCGGCCGCCACGCCGTTGTTGTTCGCCGCACGCGTCGTGTTGTTGTTGAGCGTCGTCGACAACTGATTCAACTGGTTGTTGATGTTCGTCACGCCAGTCGACAGCGAGGCCACCGTGCTGTTGGTCGAACTCAGGCCGGTCGACAGCGAGCCGAGGCCGGTCGAGGTCGACGTGGACAGCGACGTGAGGTTGCTGTTCGTCGAACTGAGGCCCGTCGACAGCGAGTTGATCGCGGTCGAGGTCGACGTGGACAGCGAGGCCACGTTGCTGTTCGTCGTGCTCAGGCCGGTCGACAGCGAATTGATGCCGGTCGACAGCGACGCGACGTTCGACGCGGTGGACGTCGACAGCGTGTTGAGCGCGTTGTTCGTCGCGTTCAGCTGGCTGCCGTTGATCGCGTCCGTGCTCGTGGCCGAGATCCGGCCCGCGGCGACGTTCGTGATCTGGCGTTCCTGGCCCGGTGCGCCGACGCTCACCACGCCGACCGGCGAGCTGCCCGCGAACGGGTAGGTGACGCCGCCGATCGTGGCGCTCGGGGTGCCGACGGCTGCCGCCGTGACCGAGTTCGCGCCGAGTGCGATCGAGTTCGCGACGTTCGCTTGCGCGTTCGTGCCGAAGGCGAGCGCGTCGGCGGCCGTGGCCTTGGCGGCCGAGCCGTAGGCCTGTGCGCCGGCGGCGCTGGCCGTGGCCTGGCTGCCCAGTGCGATCGTGTTGTCCGCGGTGGCTTGGTTCGAGCTGCCGAGGGCGAGCGCGCTGGCGCCGGTTGCCGTGTTCTGGTTGCCGAGGGACACCGTGCCGTCGCCGGTCGCCGTGTTGTTCGCACCCATCGCCACGGCCCCGGTGCCCGTCGCCACGTTCGGATCGCCGATCGCGACCGCGCCGTCGCCGGACGCCGTGTTGCCGGAGCCGATCGATACGGCCTTGCCGCCCGTTGCCGATGCGCTCTGGCCGATCGCGACCGCGCCTGCCGTCTGCGCGTTCGAACCGTCGCCGACTGCGACGCTGCTCGCGCCCGCCGCGCTGGCGTTCACACCGGCGGCGAGGGCGTTGGTGCCCGTTGCACCCGTATTGTCGTAGTTGGCTTGCTGCACGCCGTTGTCGTTGACGCTGTAGTAGTGCGTCTTCGCGGCGTTGATCGCGGTGGAGGTCGACGTGGACAGCGATGCCACCGAGCTGTTCGTGCTGCTCAGGCCGGTGGACAGCGAGCCGATGCCGGTCGACGTCGACGTGGACAGCGACACGATCGTGCTGTCCGTGCTGCTCAGGCCGGTGGACAGCGAGTTGATGCCGGTCGAAGTCGAGGTCGACAGCGACGTGATCGAGCTGTTGGCGGACGACAGGCCGGTCGACGTGGAGGTCGACAGCGACGTCACCGAGCTGTTGGTCGAGCTCAGGCCGGTGGACAGCGAGTTGATACCGGTCGAAGTCGAGGTCGACAGGGACGTGATCGAGCTGTTCGCCGAGGACAGGCCGGTCGACGTGGAGGTCGACAGCGACGTCACCGAACTGTTGGTCGAGCTCAGACCGGTGGACAGTGAGCTGATGCCCGTCGAGGTCGAGGTCGACAGCGAGGTGATCGAGCTGTTGGCTGACGACAGACCCGTCGAGGTTGAAGTCGACAGGGAATCGATCGAGCTGTTAGCGGACGACAGGCCGGTCGAGGTTGAAGTCGACAGCGACGTAATCGAGCTGTTGGCTGACGAGAGGCCCGTCGAAGTCGAAGTCGACAGGGACGTGATCGAGCTGTTGGCCGAAGAAAGGCCGGTCGAGGTCGAAGTCGACAGCGACGTGATGGAGCTATTCGCCGACGACAGGCCGGTCGACGTGGAGGTCGACAACGACGTCACCGAGCTATCGGTCGAGCTGAGGCCCGTCGACAGCGAATTGATACCCGTCGAGGTCGAGGTCGAGAGCGAGGTGATCGAGCTATTGGCCGACGACAAGCCGGTCGAAGTCGAGGTCGACAGGGACGTGATCGAGCTATTGGCCGACGACAGGCCCGTCGAGGTCGACGTGGACAGGGACGTGATCGAGCTGTTGGCCGACGAAAGGCCAGTCGAGGTCGAAGTCGACAGCGACGTGATCGAGCTGTTGGCCGACGAAAGGCCAGTCGAGGTCGAAGTCGACAGCGACGAGATCGAGCTGTTAGCCGACGAGAGACCGGTGGACGTGGAAGTCGACAGCGACGTCACCGAGCTATCGGTCGAGCTAAGGCCTGTCGACAGCGAGTTGATGCCGGTCGAGGTCGACGTGGACAACGACGTGATCGAGCTATTCGCCGACGACAGGCCGGTCGACGTGGAGGTCGACAGCGACGTCACCGAGCTATCGGTCGAGCTGAGGCCCGTGGACAGCGAGTTGATGCCGGTCGAGGTCGACGTGGACAACGACGTGATCGAGCTGTTAGCCGACGAGAGACCGGTGGACGTGGAAGTCGACAGCGACGTTACCGAGCTATTGGTCGAGCTGAGGCCCGTCGACAGCGAATTGATACCCGTCGAGGTCGACGTCGACAGTGAGGTGATCGAGCTATTGGCCGACGACAAGCCGGTCGACGTAGAGGTCGACAGCGACGTCAC
>NZ_LZXX01000116.1:0-454 GCF_001729305.1 Burkholderia sp. A2
GGGGCGGGCGGCGGGCGTGCAACAAAACAGGCCCCGCCAGGGGCCTGTGTCGTTTCCGTTCGACCCAACCTGCGGGGTGCCCGCTTCGAACGGCGGCGTGCATACCGGGTCGAACCCGGTTATCACGAAGACGCTAAAGAAAGATGACAGCGTCAGTCTACCGATGTTCCGAGAAACGTTAAAAATTTTAAAGAGGGTCGGCTCACTCGTTTCGCAGTGCGGTAAATCGGGTTAAATCAGCATTTGTTACGACAATTTCCGCGAGTCCGGCAATTTTTGCGCGCGTCGGCGCAGGGCGGTGGACGTGCGGACGGCGTCGAAACCGGCGTCGAGCATCGCCTCGGCGTCGTTCCACAGATTGCCGCGCAGCCGGTTGGTCCAGATCATCGACGCGAACACGCCTTCGAGCAGCGACACCAGATAGACGGCGGCCAGATGCACGTCGAGATCGGCG
>NZ_LZXX01000116.1:480-104112 GCF_001729305.1 Burkholderia sp. A2
TCGAGCAGCATGCGGCGCCGCTGCAGCGCGCCGTTTTCCTCGCTCTGCTCGCACTTCGTATAGAGGATCACGAGTACGCGCTGCATCGGGCCCGGCTCCCCGCATTCCTGCAGGTAGTGCGACGCGGCGCGCCGCAATGTAGCGAGGGGCGGCAGGCCGTCGCCCGCGTCGAAGCCTTCGGACGTGCGCGCGAACGCGCGGTCGCACATCGCCAGACACACTTCCATCTTGTTGCGGTAGTGGCCGTAGACGGCGCCCCGCGACATCCCGGCTGCTTCGGCGAGGTCCGCCATCGCGGTTTGCGCGACGCCTCTTTCGAGCAGCACAAGCTCGGCGGCGTCGAGGATCCGGTGCTTAATGGCGAGCGATTCTTCCCGGGTCTTGCGGGCCATGTCGTGAAATTCCTTACAGTTCGCTGTCGTTTTATTGAGACAGTGCGTCAGCCGGATTGAAAGCGCATGTATTTAATCAGTCGTGACTGATTATAATCGGCCACCCTGAGCCGCCGCATTGTATCGGCGGCGAACGATCCGAGGTCAGAACATGAATAACAAACGCACCCTGTGGCGCCGCATGCGGCTGGCGCCGTTCGCGCTCGCGGCGCTGCTGGCCGTGGCCGGATGCGGAAAGGGCGACAAGGACACGGCGCCGGAGACCGCCAAGCAGGCCACCGTCGTGACGGTGCGCCCGACGGCCGTGCCGATGACCGTCGAACTGCCGGGCCGGCTCGACGCGTACCGGCAGGCGGAAGTCCGCGCACGGGTCGCGGGCATCGTCACCGCGCGTACCTACGAGGAAGGCCAGGAAGTGAAGCAGGGCGCGGTGCTGTTCCGCATCGATCCCGCGCCGCTGAAGGCCGCGCGCGACGCCGCGCAGGGCGCGCTCGCGAAGGCGCAGGCCGCCGCGCTCGCGGCGACCGACAAGCGCCGCCGTTACGACGATCTCGTGCGCGATCGCGCGGTGAGCGAGCGCGACCACACCGAGGCGGTCGCGGCCGATACGCAGGCGAAGGCCGAGGTCGCGTCGGCGAAGGCCGAACTCGCGCGCGCGCAACTGCAGCTCGACTACGCGACCGTCACCGCGCCGATCGCGGGCCGCGCACGGCGCGCGCTCGTGACCGAGGGCGCGCTCGTCGGTCAGGACCAGGCGACGCCGCTCACGACCGTCGAGCAGCTCGATCCGATCTACGTGAATTTCTCGCAGCCGGCCGCCGACGTCGACGCGCTGCGCCGCGCGGTGAAGAGCGGGCGCGCGGCGGGCATCGCGCAGCACGATGTCGCGGTGACGCTGCTGCGCGCCGACGGCACCGCGTATCCGCTGAAGGGCAAGCTGCTGTTCAGCGATCTCGCGGTTGATCCGACCACCGACACCGTCGCGATGCGCGCGCTGTTCCCGAATCCGGAGCGCGAGCTGCTGCCGGGCGCGTATGTGCGGATCGCGCTCGACACGGCGGTCGACCGGCGGGCGATCCTCGTGCCGCGCGACGCGCTGCTGCGCACGGCCGACCGTACGTCGGTGCGCGTCGTCGGCGCGAACGGCAAGGTCAAGGACGTGGAGGTCACGGCCGACCAGATGAGCGGCCATGACTGGCGCATCACGCGCGGCCTCGCGGGCGGCGAGCGCGTGATCGTCGACGACGTCGCGCAGTTCGCGCCCGATACGGCCGTCCAGCCCGTCGAAAAGGCGCCGCCGTCGAAGGCGGCGCCGGCCGCGGCCGCTTCGCAGGCGGCCGCCCGTCAAACCTGACCGGTTCAAACCAACATGGCACGTTTCTTCATCGATCGCCCCGTCTTCGCGTGGGTGATCGCCATCTTCATCATGCTGGGCGGCCTGTTCGCGATCCGCGCGCTGCCCGTTGCGCAGTACCCGGACATCGCGCCGCCCGTCGTCAGCATCTATGCGACGTACCCGGGCGCGTCCGCGCAGGTCGTCGAGGAATCGGTGACCGCACTGATCGAGCGCGAGATGAACGGCGCGCCCGGGCTGCTGTATACGTCCGCGACGAGCAGCGCCGGCGCGGCGTCGCTGTACCTGACGTTCAAGCAGGGCGTGAACGCCGATCTCGCGGCCGTCGAAGTGCAGAACCGGCTGAAGACGGTCGACGCGCGCCTGCCCGAGCCCGTGCGCCGCGACGGCATCCAGGTCGAGAAGGCCGCCGACAATATCCAGCTCGTCGTGTCGCTCACGTCCGACGACGGCCGCATGACCGACGTGCAGCTCGGCGAATACGCGTCGGCGAACGTGGTGCAGGCGCTGCGTCGCGTCGAGGGTGTCGGCAAGGTGCAGTTCTGGGGCGCGGAATATGCGATGCGGATCTGGCCCGACCCGGTGAAGCTGGCCGGGCACGGCCTCACCGCGTCGGACATCGCGTCGGCCGTGCGCGCGCACAACGCGCGCGTGACGATCGGCGACATCGGCCGCAGCGCGGTGCCGGACAGCGCGCCGATCGCGGCGACCGTATTCGCGGACGCGCCGCTGAAGACGCCGGCCGATTTCGGCGCGATCGCGCTGCGCGCGCGGGCCGACGGCGCCGCGCTGTTCCTGCGCGACGTCGCGCGCGTCGAATTCGGCGGCAACGACTACAACTATCCGTCGTACGTGAACGGCAAGGTCGCGACCGGCATGGGCATCAAGCTCGCGCCGGGGTCGAACGCGGTGTCCACCGAGAAGCGCGTGCGCGCGACGATGGACGAGCTGTCCCGATACTTCCCGCCGGGCGTGAAATACCAGATCCCGTACGAGACGTCGTCGTTCGTGCGGGTATCGATGAACAAGGTCGTCACGACGCTGGTCGAGGCCGGTGTGCTGGTGTTCCTCGTGATGTTCCTGTTCATGCAGAACTTGCGCGCGACGCTGATTCCGACGCTGGTCGTGCCGGTCGCGCTCGCGGGCACGTTCGGCGTGATGTACGCGGCCGGCTTCTCGATCAACGTGCTGACGATGTTCGGGATGGTGCTCGCGATCGGCATCCTCGTCGACGACGCGATCGTCGTCGTCGAGAACGTCGAGCGGTTGATGGTCGAGGAGGGGCTCGCGCCGTACGACGCGACCGTCAAGGCGATGCAGCAGATCAGCGGCGCGATCGTCGGGATCACCGTGGTGCTGACGTCGGTGTTCGTGCCGATGGCGTTCTTCGGCGGCGCGGTGGGCAACATCTACCGGCAGTTCGCGCTGTCGCTCGCTGTGTCGATCGGCTTCTCGGCCTTCCTCGCGCTGTCGCTGACGCCCGCGCTGTGCGCGACGCTGCTCAAGCCGGTGGCCGGCGACCATCACGAGAAGCGCGGCTTCTTCGGCGGGTTCAACCGCTTCGTCGCGCGCGCGACGCAGCGCTATGCGACGCGGGTCGGCGCGATGCTGCGGAAACCGCTGCGCTGGCTCGTCGTGTACGGCGCGCTGACCGCGGCCGCGGTGCTGATGCTCACGCAATTGCCGACCGCATTCCTGCCGGACGAGGACCAGGGCAACTTCATGGTGATGGTGATCCGCCCGCAAGGCACGCCGCTCGCGGAAACGATGCAGAGCGTGCGCGCGGTCGAGTCGGCCATCCGCCGCGACGAGCCGACCGCCTATACGTACGCGCTCGGCGGCTTCAACCTGTACGGCGAAGGGCCGAACGGCGGGATGATCTTCGTCACGCTGAAGAACTGGAAGGAACGCAAGGCCCAGCGCGATCACGTGCAGTCGATCGTCGCGCGCATCAACGAACGCTTCGCGGGCACGCCGAACACGACGGTGTTCGCGATGAATTCGCCGGCGCTGCCCGATCTCGGTTCGTCGAGCGGCTTCGACTTCCGGCTGCAGAACCGCGGCGGGCTCGACTACGCGACGTTCAGCGCCGCGCGCGAGCAACTGCTCGCGGCGGGCGGCAAGGATCGTGCGCTCACCGACCTGATGTTCGCGGGCACGCAGGACGCGCCGCAACTGAAGCTCGACATCGATCGTGCGAAGGCGTCCGCGCTCGGCGTATCGATGGACGAAATCAACACGACGCTCGCGGTGATGTTCGGCTCCGACTATATCGGCGACTTCATGCACGGCACGCAGGTGCGGCGCGTGATGGTGCAGGCCGATGGGCGGCACCGGCTCGATCCGGACGATGTGAAGAAGCTGCGCGTGCGCAACGCGCGCGGCGAGATGGTGCCGCTCGCGGCGTTCACGACGCTGCACTGGACGCTCGGGCCGCCGCAGCTCACGCGCTACAACGGCTATCCGTCGTTCACGATCAACGGCTCGGCCGCGGCCGGCCACAGCAGCGGCGACGCGATGACCGCGATCGAGCGGATCGCCGCGAAGCTGCCGGCCGGCATCGGCTACGCGTGGTCGGGGCAGTCGTTCGAGGAGCGGCTGTCGGGTGCGCAGGCGCCGATGCTGTTCGCGCTGTCGGTGCTCGTCGTGTTCCTCGCGCTCGCGGCGTTGTACGAGAGCTGGTCGATTCCGTTCGCGGTGATGCTGGTCGTCCCGCTCGGCGTGATCGGTGCGGTGCTCGGCGTGACGCTGCGGACGATGCCGAACGACATCTATTTCAAGGTGGGGCTGATCGCGACGATCGGGCTGTCCGCGAAGAACGCGATCCTGATCGTCGAAGTCGCGAAGGATCTCGTCGCGCAGCGCATGTCGCTCGTCGATGCGGCGCTCGAGGCCGCGCGCCTGCGGCTGCGGCCGATCGTGATGACGTCGCTCGCGTTCGGCGTCGGCGTGCTGCCGCTCGCGTTCGCGTCGGGCGCCGCGTCCGGCGCGCAGACGGCGATCGGCACCGGCGTGCTCGGCGGCGTGATCACGGCGACCGTGCTCGCGGTGTTCCTCGTCCCGCTGTTTTTCGTGATCGTCGGCCGCCTGTTCGACGTCGGCCCGCGCCGGCGCGGCGGCGCGCAGCCGACGACGATGGAGGGTTCGCAACCATGATGTTCGCGCTGAATGCACGCGCCGCGCGACGGGTTCCGGTCGCGCTGGCCGCCGCGCTCGCGCTCGCCGGGTGCTCGCTCGCGCCGCGTTACGAGCGCCCGGCGGCGCCCGTGCCGACGACCTATGCGCCGGTCGACGGCAGTACGGCGCCGGTGATCCAGGCGAGTGCGGCACCGGATGCCGCGCTGCTCGACGACTGGCATGCGTATTTCACCGATCCGGCGCTGCAGGCGTGGATCGACGCGGCGCTCGCGCACAACCGCGACCTGCGGATCGCGGCCGGCCGGCTCGAGGAAGCGCGCGCGCTGTACGGTGTGCAGCGCGCGGACCGGATGCCGTCGGTCGACGCGAATCTCGGCTATGAACGCGCGCGCCAGTACGACCCCGTCGTGCGCGAAAGCGCGATCAGCGGGCTGTATCGCGCGGGTGTCGGCGTCAGCGCTTACGAGCTCGACCTGTTCGGCCGGGTGCGCAACCTGTCTGACGCGGCACTCGCCGAGTATTTCGCGACGGCCGACGCGCAGCGCACGGTCCGTATCGGCGTGATCGCCGAAGTGGCGGGCGCGTACGTTTCCGAACGATCGTTGCACGCGCAACTGTCTCTTGCTCAGCGCACGCTCGAAGCCCGCGAGCGGATGGCCGCGCTCACGCAACGTCGCTATGCCGCCGGCACGAGCGACGCGATCGAGCTGCGTTCGGCCGAAATGCTGGTGGCGTCCGCGCGCGCGTCGCAGGCCGCGCTGCAGCGCGAGCATGCGCAGGCCGTACGGGCGCTGCAATTGCTGGCCGGCGATTTCGCGCGCAACGTGCCCGATGACGCGACCGCGCTCGACACGCTGTCGATCGCGCCCGTGGCGCCGGGCGCGCCGAGCGAGCTGCTCGAACGGCGGCCGGACATCCGGCAGGCCGAGGCGCGGCTGAAGGCCGCGAACGCGAACATCGGCGCGGCGCGCGCGGCGTTTTTCCCGCGCATCGCGCTGACGACCGACTACGGCTCGGTGAGCGATGCGTTCTCGAGCCTGTTCGCGGCCGGCACGAGCGTGTGGACGTTCGCGCCGCGCATCACGCTGCCGATCTTCGCGGGCGGCCGCAATCGCGCGAATCTCGACGTGGCGCACGCGCGCAAGGACATCGCGGTCGCCGAATACGAGAAGGCGGTGCAGACCGCGTTTCGCGAAGTGGCCGATGCGTTCGCCGCGCGCGACTGGATCGACCGGCAGCTTGCCGCGCAGCAGGACGTGTATGCGGCGGACGGTGCGCGGCTGAAGCTCGCGGAGCGCCGCTATGCGGGCGGCGTCGCGACCTATCTCGAACTGCTCGACGCGCAGCGCAGCACGTACGAGTCGGGGCAGGAGCTGATCCGGCTCAGGCAGCTCAGGCTCGCGAACGCGATCGCGCTGTATCGCGCGCTCGGCGGCGGCTGGGCGCCCGCAACGGCGGAGGCCGCGGTTTTCTCGTGACGTGCGACGCGTCGCCTGACGCCGCAGCGTGCCGGGTGGCATGACGGCGGCCGTACGATTCGACGTGCGGCCGTCGTTTCGACAGGGTGTGATGCCCGCCGTTTCGCGCGCGCCGCATCGGCGCTTCCTGGCGCTGTTCCACGCATCCTTTTCATCTCCCGGCCGGGCGCAGGCTGCTTGCGCGCTCCCCGCACCCGGCGACCAATCGCGTCGCTCTCCGGCGCAAACGTGTGCCGCGTTCCTTCCTGTTTCATCTCGTCCAATCCGGCATGCCAGCCGCGTTTCAGCGGCCGCGCATGTATGCGATTCAAGATAGGTAATTGACGAACGGATTAATCAATATATTGGAATTAATGGCGGCGGCAAAGTGTCGCGGTAAAACGTTTGTATTCTTGCGCAATCGTTTGCGCGATAAATTCATGTTGATGAAATGCCGTTGTTAATTTCCTGTCAGTTGAAAATGATTCGATATTGGCGTTGTAATTGGGCAACGATGGCGGTGCTGGACAATATTTTGTCCGTTGAGTGGTGGTCGCACGCAAGCCAATGCCAGCAAGGAAGCGTGCGTCTGCGATGATTTTCGGCAAGAAATTCCCTTAATCTTCAATTGGTTCCGGAAAATCAAAAAGGACTGCGGATAAAAAATCCGGGGTTGAAAATTGAAAGGAAGGAATGGGGGTTTAGAGGGGTAAATCGAACATTGTCAGATGTATTTGACAATGATTTACAGAAATCTTTCGCTGTTATCTCGATAATGCCGCCTCGTGTCGGACGGGAGCCACCATGCGCTGCCGTTTGTGTCCGCCACGTCGTCCATTCCATTTGTACTCCTTACGGGAAACCTCATGAAAAAATCCATCCTGAGCGCTGTCGCACTCGCAGCCCTGTCCTCCTCGGCCTTCGCAGCGGGCACCGGCACGATCAACTTCACGGGCGAGATCGTCGCGGGCGCATGCGGCATCGACTCGGGCTCGGTCAACCAGACCGTGAACCTCGGCAAGGTGCCGACCAACGTGTTCAAGCAAGCCGGCGACAAGTCCACCCCGACCAACTTCGACATCAAGCTGACCGATTGCGACACCAGCGTCGCGAAGAACGCGTACTTCACGTTCACGGGCACGTCGAGCGCGGGCCAGCCGAAGCTGCTCGCCACGATCGGTTCGGCAACCAACGTCGGCATCCGCCTGCAGGCCGCGTCGGGCGAATACCTCGACAACGGCGCCGAGCAAAAGGCGCCGACGCTGCTGCAGAACGGCACGAACATCGCACGCTTCGCGGCGATGTACGAAGCGACGGCAGCCGGCGTGACGCCGGGTACCGCCGACGGCGTCGCGAACTTCACGGTCCGCTACCAGTAAGCATCCGTGCCGGAGGAGGGATGCGTGCATCCCTTCCTCCTTCGTCCTTCCTCCCGTTTTCCTTCTCCTCGGACTCCCGGTAGCACCGCGTGCGAATCAGACATTCCTTCCTTTGCGTCTCCGTGCTGGTCGTCGGCAGCCAGAGCCAGGCGACGGAATTCAATTCGTCGTTCCTCGACATCGACGGAACGAGCAACGTCGACCTGTCGCAGTTCTCGCAGGCGGACTTCACGCTGCCCGGCGAGTACATGCTCGACGTGCAGGTCAACGACCTGTACCTCGGATTGCAGCCGATCGAATTCGTGGCGGTCGATGCGACGGGCGCGGGCAAGCCGTGCCTGCGGCCGGCGCTCGTCGCGCGGTTCGGCCTGAAACCTTCGCTGGTCAAGGATCTGCCGCGCTTCCGGGGCGGCAGTTGCGTCGACCTCGCCGCGATCGAAGGGGCGACCGTGCGTTACCTGAAAAGCGACGGGCGGCTCAAGATCACGATTCCGCAGGCCGCGCTCGAATTCACCGATTCGACCTACCTGCCGCCGGAGCACTGGTCCGAAGGGATTCCCGGCGCGATGCTCGACTATCGGGTGATCGCGAACACGAACCGCAACTTCGGTACGGGCGGCGGGCAGACGAATGCGATCCAGGCGTACGGGACGGTCGGCGCGAACTGGGGCGCGTGGCGTTTTCGCGGCGACTACCAGGCGCAATCGAACGTCGGCAACACCGCGTACGCGGACCGTACGTTCCGCTTCAGCCGGCTTTATGCGTTTCGCGCGTTGCCGTCGATCCAGTCGACGGTGACGTTCGGTGACGACTATCTGACCTCCGACATTTTCGACACGTTCGCGCTGACGGGCGCGTCGATCCGCAGCGACGACCGCATGCTGCCGCCGTCGCTGCGCGGCTATGCGCCGCTGATCTCGGGCGTCGCGCGCACCAACGCGACCGTGACCGTGTCGCAGGCCGGCCGCGTGCTGTACGTGACGCGCGTGTCGCCGGGCGCGTTCGCGCTGCAGAACATCAACACGAGCGTGCAGGGCACGCTCGACGTCGCGGTCGAGGAAGAGGACGGCAGCGTGCAGCGCTTCCAGGTGACGACGGCCGCCGTGCCGTTCCTCGCGCGCACCGGCCAGTTGCGCTACAAGGCCGCGGTCGGCAAGCCGCGCCTGTTCGGCGGCGCCGGCATCACGCCGTTCTTCGGCTTCGGCGAAATCGCGTACGGTTTGCCGTTCGACGTCACCGCCTATGGCGGCTTCATCGCCGCGTCGGGTTATACGTCGATCGCGTTCGGCGTGGGCCGCGATTTCGGCGCCTTCGGCGCGGTGTCGGCCGACGTCACGCATGCGCGGGCGCGCCTGTGGTGGAGCGGCGCGACACGCAACGGCAACTCGTATCGCATCAATTATTCGAAGCACTTCGACGGGCTCGACGCGGACGTGCGCTTCTTCGGCTACCGCTTCTCCGAGCGCGAGTACACCAGCTTCGCGCAGTTCTCCGGCGACCCGACCGCGTACGGCCTCGCCAACAGCAAGCAGCGCTATTCGGCGACGCTGTCGAAGCGCTTCGGCGACACGTCGACCTATTTCTCGTACGACCAGACGACCTACTGGGCGCGCGCGTCCGAGCAGCGGGTCGGCCTGACGCTCACGCGCGCGTTCTCGATCGGCGCGCTGCGCAACCTGAACGTCAGCGTGTCGGCATTCCGCACGCAGAGCGCCGGCGCGAGCGGCAACCAGTTCTCGGTCACCGCGACGCTGCCGATCGGCGGCCGCCACACCGTCACGTCGAACCTGACGACGGGCAACGGCAGCACCAGCGTGAACGCGGGCTATATCTACGACGATCCGGCCGGCCGCACCTACCAGGTCAATGCGGGCGCGACCGACGGCCGCGCGTCGGCCAACGCGAGCTTCCGGCAGCGCACGTCGGCGTACCAGCTCACCGCGCAGGCATCGACGCTCGCCAATGCGTATGCGGCCGCGTCGCTCGAAGTCGACGGCTCGTTCGTCGCGACGCAGTACGGCGTGTCCGCGCACGCGAACGGCAATGCGGGCGATACGCGGCTGCTGGTGTCGACCGACGGCGTGCCCGACGTGCCGCTGTCCGGCACGCTCACGCATACCGATTCGCGCGGCTACGCGGTGCTCGACGGCATCTCGCCGTACAACGTGTACGACGCGACCGTCAACGTCGAGAAGCTGCCGCTCGAAGTGCAGGTGACGAACCCGATCCAGCGCATGGTGCTGACCGACGGCGCGATCGGTTTCGTGAAGTTCGCCGCCGCGCGCGGCAGCAACCTGTACCTGACGCTGACCGACGCGGCCGGCAAGGCGCTGCCGTTCGGCGCGTCGGTGCAGGACGCGGCGAACGGCAAGGAACTCGGCATCGTCGGCGAGGGCGGCGCGGCGTTCCTGACCCAGGTTCAGCCGAAATCCGCGCTGGCGGTGCGGGCGGGCGAACGCACGCTGTGCACGATCGACGCACTGCCGAACCAGCTCCAACTCGAAGGCACGCCGATTCCGGTGACGTGCCGGACACCGGGCGAGTCGCATGCGGCGGCCGCGCCGGTCGAACGATGATTTTCATGGATCCAGCGATGACGAACGCTTTCTCCCTTTCTTTCCCGCGGCGCGCGCTGTGCGTGTTCGCGACCGTCGGCGCGATGCTGGCAGGCACCGCGCATGCGGCGATCGTGCCCGATCGCACGCGCGTGATCTTCAACGAAGGCGAACAGGCCGCGATCGTGACGATCACCAACAAGAGCGCGACGTATCCGTATCTCGTGCAGTCGTGGCTCGAGGACGCGAAGGGCAACAAGACCACGTCGCCGCTGATGGTCGTGCCGCCGCTGCAACGCATCGAGGCGAACGAGCGCAACGTGCTGCGGATCGCGAAGCTGCCGGGCACCGAGTTGCCGGCCGATCGTGAAACGGTGTTCTACCTGAACATCCGCGAAGTGCCGCCGAAGACCGATACGCCGAACACGCTGCAGATCGCGCTGCATACGCAGATGAAGCTGTTCTACCGGCCGAAGGCCGTGCAGCCCCCGCGCGACGAGGACTGGACACTGCCGATGACGCTGCGGGTGGATGCGGCCGCACACAAGCTCGTGTTCGACAACCCGACGCCGTATCACGTGACGGTGGTCGACGTGAGCGCGGGTGCGCAGAAGACGCCGGTGCCGATCGAGCCGGTGATGGTGAGCCCGATGAGCACGGCCGACGTGCCGTTCAAGGCCGCGACGCCGGCGACGCTGTTCGTCACGCACATCGACGATTACGGCGGCCAGGTGGCGGTCGAGTATGCGTGCGACGCGGGTGCGTGCAAGAGCGTGAAGAAATGAGCGCGGGCATGCGTCATCGGGCGGCGCCGGCGGCATGGCTGCGCTGGGTCGTACTCGTGCTGCTGATCGCGGCCGTGCAGCCGGCGTGGGCGCTGCGCTGCCTGACGAACAGCGGCGCGACGTCGTTGACCGAGCCGATCGGCGGCGTGGCGTCGTATCCGACCGACGCGCCGGACGGCTACGTGATCTGGGTGTCGCCGGTGCGCACGACGTCGGGGTATTGCTACAAGGACCTCGGGGACGCCGGCAGCCTGAAGGTCGTCGACAACATTTACTTCTACGCGAATCCGAATCGTACGGACCCTGCCGCATGGGGGCTCGAGATCGGCATCCGCTACAAGGGCGTCGATTATTTCGACAAGACGAGCAATCGCGGCGGCGGGGTGTTTACCGGGTATGCGGTGCCGCCGTGCACCCGGTACGACTTCGACCGCGGGCGTTGCCAGCGCACGAACATCAGCATCGACTATCAGGTCGTCGTGCGCAAGAAGGGCAACTGGATCCAGCCGCCGAGCGATATCTATACGGTGTTCCAGTTCGACGGCGAATTCGGGCTGAATGCGTTCGGCACGAGCTTTCAGTACCGCCTGAGCGGCCTGCGCAATCTCAAGCCGACGCCGTGCTTCGTCGACGTACTCGTGACGCCCGAACCGGGCATCGTCGATTTCGGGCAGGTGCAGGCGGCGGGCAACGGCTTCATGCCGGCGGTGCCGCGCAAGCGGTTCTCGTTGTCGTTGACCAAGAAATGCAACGTCGCGGTGCGGGTGGACGGGTATTTCGAAACGAGTTTTCCGGTCCAGAACGGTTTGCTGGTGCCGGCGAAGGACAGCAATTTCGGGATTGGCATCGAGGACAGCCAGGGCAAGGCCATTCCGTTCAACCAGCAGTTCACGCTGGCCCAGTTCGCGTCCAACGTGATGAACCAGAGCGTGCTGATGGACGCGGTGCTGAAGTCGTTCGGCCCGCCGAAGATCGGCCGATTCGACGCGACGGCGACGATCCGGTTGTTCATCTACTGACGGCGGTAGGCGCGGCCGCGTGCGTTCCGTCGGATCGCCGAAACGGCTCGTCGACGTAACGCAAGCCGTGTGGATCGCGGCGCCGTGCCGTGCGCCAATGCGGGGCGGGGCCGTCATCATGAACCTCGGCCGTGTCGGCCGCCGTGCCGCCGCCTTTGGCCTGGAAAGCCTGCCGTTCTCCGCAGACCCGTCGCGTTCGTCCCGTCCGCCAGAGCAGGCATTCCGGCAATTGTTCAGACAAATCCCGACAACCGGAAGGGTCATCTCGTAATCGGATTGAGAATGATTTGCGTTTACGTTAAATTCCCTTATCTCGGAATTTGACGGAGCAGATCGATGGCGATGGCGGAAGTGCTCGACCGACCGGCGGCGGCAGCGGCAAACCCGTTCCTCGGCAGTTATCCGGACCTGCCGCCGCGCGCCGCGCCGCGTGCGCGCCGGGCGTCCGAGCCCCGTGCGCAGGGTGCGCTGCTCGACGTGCTGATCTCGCATCGCGCGATGCTCGTCAACGTCGCGCGCGGCTTCGTCGGCTGCGCGAGCCGCGCGGAGGACGTCGTGCACGACGTGTTCGTGAAGCTCGTCGAATTCCCGAATCAGGACGCGGTGCGCCAGCCGGTCGCGTACGTGACGCGGATGGTGCGCAACGCATCGATCGACGCGTGCCGCCGGCAAAGCCTCGAAAACGTCTATCACACGGAAGAGGACGACGGTTTCGACGTGCCGTCGCCCGAGCCGACGCCGGAAGCCGCGCTGATGACGCGCGATACGCTGCGGCGCGTGTGGGCGGCGCTCGACGACCTGCCGGCGCGCAGCCGTGCGGCATTCGAGATGGTGCGGCTGCGCGAGGAGACGCTGCAGACCGCGGCGCGCGCGCTGAACGTGTCGCAGACGCTCGTGCATTTCATGGTGCGCGACGCGGAGCGCCACTGCGCGGAATGCCTCGACGCATGCCATCGCGGCGTCGCCTGCCCGGTGTTCCTGGGCGGCCGCGCACGGCGGCGGTAAAAAAACGCGCCGGCCAACCGTCTATCAGACAGGAGCGGCCGAATTCGCCGCTTCGCCTCCTTCAACCGCCCAGCGATTTCCGATCATGACGCAAGCCCCGACGCCTTCCGCCGACACCGACGATCTCGTCTATACGGTCGTCATCAACGACGAAGAACAGTATTCGATCTGGCCGACCTTCCGGCCCGTGCCCGCCGGCTGGCGCGAAGTGGGCGTGAGCGGCCCGAAGGCCGACTGTCTCGCGCACATCGAAACCGTCTGGACCGACATGCGCCCCGCGAGCCTGCGCCGCGCGATGGACGGCGAGCGCACGACGCGCGCGTCGTGACCCGTTGCGCCGCATGTGCGGCGCGCCACCTGAAGAGGACGTTGCATGACCCTGCTTTCGTTGCCGACGCTCGACGACCTGCGTATCGAGCCGGGACTGCCCACCGTCGTGTCGCCGCGCGGCAACGACGGGATGTCGATCGACGACGTCGCGCCGCTCGCGCGCGAGATCGCGGCCGACACGCTCGAACGGGCGGGCGGCGTGCTGTTCACGGGCTTTCGCGTGCCGTCGATCGATACGTTCCAGCAATTCGCGGCATCGTTCGGCGATCCGCTGATCGGCTATGAATATGCGTCGACGCCGCGCAGCCAGGTCGAGGGCGCGGTCTACACGTCGACCGAATACCCGCCGCACCGCGCGATTCCGCTGCACAACGAGCAGTCGTACACGCGCGAATGGCCGCTGCGGATCTGGTTCCACTGCGCGCTCGCCGCGCCGAAGGGCGGGGCGACGCCGATCGCGGACAGCCGCGCCGTCTACCGCGCGCTCGACCCGGCGCTCGTCGCCCGCTTCGAGAAGCGCGAGCTGCTGTACGTGCGCAATTTCGGGCAGGGGCTCGATCTGCCGTGGCAGCAGTCGTTCGGCACCGACGAGCCGGCCGAGGTCGAGCGGATGTGCGCGGCGCGCGGCATCGAGTGCGCGTGGCGCACCGACGACGACGGCGAGCTTCTGCTGCGCACGCGCGAGCGTTGCCAGGCGGTCGCACGCCATCCGCGCACGGGCGAGCGCGTGTGGTTCAACCAGGCGAACCTGTTTCACCTGTCGGCGCTCGACGACGACATGCAGGAAGCGCTCGTCGACGCGGTCGGGCTCGAGAACGTGCCGCGCAACGTGTACTACGGCGACGGCGAACCGCTCGAGGCCGACGCGCTCGCGCAGATCCGAGGCGTGCTCGACCAGCAGCGCATCGTGTTCCCGTGGCGCACCGGCGACGTGCTGATGCTCGACAACATGCTGACCGCGCATGCGCGCGACCCGTTCGAGGGGCCGCGCAAGGTCGTCGTCGCGATGGCGCAGAGTTATACGGTCCCGCGCGACCGAACGGAGGATTGATGACGCGTCGTACCGCCGCGCTTGCCGCGCGCGGGCTGTCGGTGGGATATCGCGACCATGTCGTGATCGACGGGCTGGACCTGTCGATCGCGGCCGGCCGCGTAACCGCGCTGTGCGGACCGAACGGCTGCGGCAAGAGCACGCTGCTGCGCACGCTCGCAGGCCTGCAGCCCGCGCGTGCCGGCCACGTCGACGTGAACGGCAAGCCGCTCGCGTCGTTTCGCCGTCGCGCGCTCGCGCGCGAGCTGACGATGCTCGCGCAGTTCAACCAGATTCCGTCGGGCCTCACGGTGCGCGAGCTCGTCGCGTACGGGCGCTATGCGTACGGCGGCTTCCTGAGCGGCCTGTCGCGCGCCGATCATGCGGCGATCGACGAGGCGCTCGACACGAGCGGCCTCGCGGGCGACGCGGAGCGCGACGTCGGCGCGCTGTCGGGCGGCGAACGCCAGCGCGCGTGGATCGCGATGGCGCTCGCCCAGCAGGCGCCGATCGTGCTGCTCGACGAACCCACGACGTATCTCGACATTCATCACCAGCTCGACATCCTCGATGCGCTGCGTGCGCTGAACCGTACGCGCGGGCTGACGATCGTCTGGGTGCTGCATGACCTGAACCAGGCGGCCGCGTACAGCGACGAGATCGTGCTGATGCGCGCGGGCCGCCTCGTCGCGCAGGGCACGCCCGACGCGATGCTCGAGCCGGCGCGGCTGCGCGCGGCGTTCGGCGTCGAGATGCTGAAGCTCGCGCATCCGCAGACGGGCGCGCCGATGTGCGTGCCGGCCTACGGGCCGTCGACGGACGGCGCGCCGCAGGCGGCCGGCGTCTTCGACCGGGATCTCGCCGTATGACGACGTTCGCGATGCGCAAGCGCCTCGCGGCGACGGGCAGGGGCGCGACGAAAGGGCGGGCCGGCGCGATCGCGTTCGGCCTCGTCGCGCTGATCGCGCTGCTCGCCGCGCTGCGGATTGCCCCGGACCTGCGCGTGTGGTGGGACGCGGCGCCCGGCAGCGATGCCGCGGCGCTCGCGCACGTATTCCTGTTCGACCTCAATCTGCCGCGCGTCGCGGCCGCGCTCGTCGCGGGCGGCTGCCTCGGCATCGCCGGCGCGCTGTTCCAGTCGCTCACGCGTAATCCGCTCGCGTCGCCCGACCTGCTCGGCGTGACGGGCGGTGCCCAGCTCGGGCTGCTCGCGGCGATGCTGGTGCCGGCGCTGGCGGGCGTCGCGTCGGTGCCGCTGCTGTTCGTGTGCGGGCTCGCGGCCGCCGCGTGCGCGATCGTCGCGGCGGGCGGCTGGCGCGCGACGCCGTTGCGGCTCGTGCTCGCGGGCAGCGTGTGCATGCTGCTGTTCGCGGCGCTGTCGACGCTCGTGCTCGCGTTCTTCGAGCAGAACATCGCGGGCGCCGCACTGTGGACCAACGGCAGCCTGTACCAGCCGGGCGCGACGGGCCTCGCGCTCGCCGCGCGCTGGCTCGTCGTGCCGCTGGTCGCGCTGCCGTTCGTGATCCGGCCGCTGAATCCGCTCACGCTCGGCGACGATGCGGCGGCCGCGGCCGGCGTGCGCGTCGATGCGACGCGGCTCGCCGCGACGATCGTCGCGGTCGCGTTCACGAGCGTGGCCGTCAGCATCGCGGGCCCGCTGTCGTACGTCGGCCTCGTCGCGCCGAACCTGCTGCGCCAGGTGCGCGGCGCGCGTGCGGCGCGGCTCGGCGTGCTGGTGCCGCTGTCGGCGCTCGCCGGCGGCGCGCTCGTGCTCGTCACCGACAGCGCGGTGCTCGCATCGGGCCTCGACGCGACGCTGTCGACCGGCGTCGCGATCGCGCTGGTCGGCACGCCGCTGATGCTCGCGATGATCCGGCGCGGCGCCGCGTGGTCGGGCGTGCTGCACGCGGATGCCGAACGCGCGGCGGGCGGCGGCTCGACGCGGCTCGTCGGCTGGCTCGAACGGCTCGGCTGGCCGTTGCGCACCGTGCTGTTCGTCGTGGCGGGCGTGCTGGTGCTCTTCGTCGGCGTGTCGGCCGGCCCCGAATGGCTCGCGCCCGCGCGCTGGTCGGCCGCGCTGTCCGGTCACGATGCGCTCGCGCGGATGCTGATCGACCTGCGCATGCCGCGTCTGCTGTGCGCGCTGCTCGCCGGCGCGTTGCTTGCGGTCAGCGGCGTCGCGATGCAGAGCGTCGTGCGCAATCCGCTCGCGGGCCCCGAAGTGCTCGGCGTCACGCAGGGCGCGGGGCTCGTCACGCTGTTCGCGTTGTCGACGTGGCCGCTGATGGGCCACGTGACGCTTGCCGCCGCCGCGCTGATCGGCGGCGGGCTGTCGCTCGCGATCACGCTCGCACTGAATCACCGGCATCGCTACGCGCCGCTCGCGGTCGCGCTGACTGGCATCGTGATCGGCGCGTTGTGGACCACGCTCGCGCAATGGCTGATCACGCAGGAAAGCGTGCAGCCCGCACGCTTCGTCGTATGGCTCGTCGGCGGCACGTACGGCCGCAGCTGGGGCGAGGTGTCGATGCTGCTGCCGTGGTGCGTGCTCGCGGTGCCGGTGTTCGCGTGGCTCGCGAAACCGCTCGACATGCTCGCGCTCGGCGACGATCAGGCGGCCGCGCTCGGCCTGCCGGTGGCCGCGCTGCGGCCGCTCGCGCTGACGATCGCGACGCTCGCCGCGTGCGCGGCCGTCGCGGCGGTCGGGCCGGTCGGCTTCATCGGGCTGATGGCGCCACACGTCGCGACGATGCTCGGCGCGCGCCGGCATCGCACGCGGCTGTGGCTCGCGGCGGCGTGCGGTGCACTGATTCTCGGCGTCGCGGATCTCGCGGCGCGTACCGTCGTCGCGCCGCGCGAAGTGCCGGCCGGCGTGCTGACCGCGCTGATCGGCGCGCCGTACCTGCTCGGGCTGCTGATTTTCGAGGGGCGCCGCGCCCGGCGCGCGGGGCGATGACGCCGGCGCTCGACGGCGCGCGCGCCACGCGCTTTTCGGCGTTCGCGCCGGAACCGTTCGCCGAGCACCTCGACGTCGTCTGGCTCGGCATGCCCGACGATGTGCGCGCGCCGGGCCGCATCGTCGTGCCCGTCGCCGAATTGCCCGCGCACCGCGACGCCGTGCTCGCCGCGATGGTCGACCATTACGGCGGCGATCCGGCGCAGCATGCACGTGCGCTGATGTCGCAATGGAGCAAATACTATTTCGGCCGCGCGGCGCCGGCCGGCGTCGTCGCCGCGCTGACGCTCGGGCGGCCGCTCGACATGACGCCCGAGCGCACGTTCGTCGCGCTCGACGACGGGATGCCGGCCGCGCTGTATTTCGCGAGCGATGCGCTCGGCGCGCCGTGCGACGATCCCGCGCCGCGCTATGCGGGCCTCATCGCGCATCTCGGCGCGGTGATCGACCTGCTCGCGGCGATGGGCCGCGTCACGCCGCGCGTGCTGTGGAGCAACGCGGGCAACCTGCTCGACTATCTGCTCGACACGTATCGTTCGCTGCCGTGCGCGGCCGATCCCGTCCGCGATGCGGACTGGCTGTTCGGCTCGACCTGCGTGCATGGCGAGCCGAATCCATTGCGCATGCCCGTGCGCGATGCCGTGCCGCGCTCGCCGCTGCTGCCGACGCCGTTTCGCGCGCGCCGCGTGTGCTGCCTGCGCTACGAAATTCCTGGAGAAACGCAACTGTGTGGAAGCTGCCCCCTGCTATTGACGATGGACGACGCGGCGCTGGCCGAGCAGGACGCGATCCGGTGATGCACGCCGGCCGCCGGCATGTGCTTGGCACGCTCGCGGCGGCGCTCGGCGCCGCATGCTGCGGCGCGTTTTCCGCATCGGCGGCCGCGGTTTCCGCGGCCGGGAGCACGGGCGGTACGCAGGGCGCCGTGTCGCTGGCCGGCAATCCCGTCGTGTCGCAGGCCAGCGCGAGGATGCCCGTGCGGCCGCAGCGCGTGGTCGCGCTCGACTTCATGTTCGCGGAAAGCGTGATCGCGCTCGACATCGTGCCGGTCGGGATGGCCGATACCGCGTTCTACCCGGGCTGGCTCGGCTACCGGAGCGAACAGCTCGCGCACGTGACCGACATCGGCTCGCGGCAGGAGCCGGGGCTCGAGGCGATCGCGGCGGTCAAGCCGGACCTGATCATCGGCGTCGGGTTCCGGCATGCGCCGATCTTCGACGCGCTCGACCGGATCGCGCCGACGATCCTGTTCCAGTTCAGTCCGAACGTGTCCGAAGGCGGCGTGCCCGTCACGCAGCTCGACTGGATGCGGCAGATCTTCCGGACGATCGGTGCGGTCACGGGGCGCGACGCGCGCGCGCAGGCTGTCGAAGCGCAACTCGACGCCGGCATCGCGCGCGATGCGGCGCGGCTCGCGGCCGCGGGCCGCCACGGCGAGCGCGTCGCGCTGCTGCAGGATCTCGGCTTGCCCGACCGGTACTGGGCCTATACGGGCAACAGCACGTCGGCGGGCCTCGCGCGGGCGCTCGGGCTCGATCCGTGGCCGAAGAAGCCGACGCGGGAGGGCACGCTGTACGTGACGTCGGCCGATCTGCTGCGCCAGCGCGACCTGGCCGTGCTGTTCGTGACCGCGTCGGGGATGGACGTGCCGTTGTCGGCGAAACTCGATTCGCCGGTGTGGCGTTTCGTGCCCGCGCTGAAGGCACACCGGATCGCGCTGATCGAGCGCAACATCTGGGGGTTCGGCGGGCCGATGTCGGCGCTGAAGCTGGCCGACGTGATGACCGACACGATGCTGAAGCTGCCGGCCGTGCGTTGAGCGGCGGACGATGCCGCGTTGACGGGCAGGGCGTCGCGATCAGCTTGACGACGCGCGGTTTCAGTCTTTCCTTTTCGCCACACGTCAGTCGAATTCCCCGCTGAAACGACCGTCGCCGACACACTGCCATTGCAGCGTGCCGGCGATTTTTTTCGATCGACTGCCGGTGTCGTGTTACGCGCTCAGCGCATCGACGCCATCCTGCGCACGCAGGCGCGCCGGTTGCGTGTCGCTGACGATGCGCCCGTTGTCGAGTTTCAGCAGACGGTCGGCGAGATCGAAGTAGCGGTCGTCGTGCGTGATCACGATCACGGCCTTGCCGCGCGCGCGCAGCTCGGGCAGCAGTTGCTCGTAGAACACGGCCTTGAACGACGGATCCTGGTCGGCCGCCCATTCGTCGAACAGGTAGAACGGGCGATCTTCCAGGTACGCGACGACGAGCGCGAGCCGCTTGCGCTGCCCGGTCGACAGCGCGCGCGTCGAGAACGCGCCGTCGATCACCTTCACCTTGTGGTCGAGCGCGAGTTTCGCGACGAGCGCGTTCGCCCGCGCATCGGCCTGCGCACGCGACGGATCGTCGGGGTCGACGATGCCGAGCAGCGCATCGAACAGGTGGAAATCGTTGAACACCGCGCTGAAGCGCTGCCGGTAGGCCGCGCGCTCGCGCCAGCCGATCGTGCGGCCGTCGACCTCGATCGTGCCTTGCTCCGGCTCGTACAGCCCCGTCAGCACCTTCGCGAGCGTCGTCTTGCCGCTGCCGTTGCCGCCGACGATGAACACGAGCTCGCCCGGCTTGATCGTCAAATCGATCGGCCCGATGCTGAACATCCGTTCGTCGCGCTCGTGGAAATACGCGTGCGTGACGCCGCGCAGCGTGACCGCGCCGGCCGGCGGCACGTCGGGCGCATCGGCCGCGGGCGGCACCGTGCGCAGCGCGCCGAATTCGGCCATCACGCCTTCGATCCGCGTGAGCGACACGCGCGCCGCGTTGACGGTCGGCAGGTTGTTCAACAGGCCGTCGAGCGGCACGAGCATGAACAGGAACACGACGACGTAGCCGGCGGCCGCGGCCGGGTCGGCATGCACGCCGAGCTGCGGCCAGAACGACGCGACGCCGAGGAACACGTAGAACAGGAAGATGATCCAGCCGACGCCGACCGCATACGCGCTGAACGCGCGGCGGCGGTGGTCGCGCACTTCGCCGATCGCGGCGCCGAGCTGGCCGTCGACGAACTGGCGGGCGCGCGCGTCGTGCAGCTTCAGCTCCTTCGCGCCGGAGAACAGCGAGCCCAGATAGCCGAACAGGCGGTCCTGCGCCTGGCCGGCGGCTTCGAGCGCCGCGATCGCGCGGCGGTCGCCGGTGTGATAACCGAGCGAGCCGGCGATGATCGCGGCCAGCGCCAGCAGGCACACGGGCCAGGACAGCCACGCCAGATAGCCGAGGCAGCCGAACACGATCGAGCCGTGCATGACGAGGTTCGGCAGCGCGAAGAACAGCATCGACACGTTGGTCGCGTCATCGGTCAGCACCGATTGCACGGGCGCCGCGCCGATCCGCTCGATGTCGCGCAGTTCGGCCGCGCCGACGCGCCGCGCCAGATGCACGCGCAATCGCGCCATCGTGTCCTGCGACAGGCGGGCGAACAACGTGCCCGACACGATCCGCGTGACGAGCGCGATCACCGCGCACAGCGCGAAGCGCCACGCGAGCGACGCGTCGGCGGCGCCCGGTTGCGACAGCGCGCGGTTCAACGTCGCGACGAGCAGCACGCTCGCGACGCCGTTCAGCACGCACGCGGTGAGCGCCAGCGTGAGCGACACGCGGCTTTCGCGCAGCAGCGCAAGGATCAGGCGCGCCGCGGGGCGGCCGGGGGAAGCGTCGAGGGACGGCGGGGAAGAAGGCTCGTGGGCGGCTGTCATCGGCAACGTCGGTAAAGGGAAGGCAGGCAATAACGCGAAAAACGGCAAATCTGACGGGAAAGCGGCCGGCGGGGCGAGCCCCGTTCCCGCTTTCCTTCCTGATAGACGAACGGGCCGCGCAAATATTTAGCGACATCGCCAAAAAAAGCGGTCGCACGCATTTTGCGCACAAGGCGGTAAAAAATCGGCCGCGTCGTTCGTCAAACCAGTGAAGCCGCCCCAAGCGGCCCCGAGACTTGGCCGAAGCGGCCGGACCGAAGGACTTCACGCACATGACGAGTTTCCCGACTGCGCTGCATCACCGAATCCGCGAACTGGCGCGCATCGCGCCCGACGCGCCCGCCATCGCGGTGCCTTTCCAGAACGACCTGCGCCTGTCGCGCGGCGCGCTCGACGCACGCGCATCGCAACTTGCCCGGCGACTGCGCGCGGCCGGCGTCGGCGCCGAAGTGCGGGTGGGCGTGTGCGTCGAGCGTTCGGGCGACCTGTTCGTCGCGCTGCTGGCCGTGCTCAAAGCCGGCGGCGTGTTCGTACCGCTCGATCCGCGCCATCCGGCCGCGCGCCTCGACTGGATCGTGCAGGACGCGCAACTGCGGCACGGCATCGTCGACGCCGCCGGCCGCGCGGCGCTCGGCACGCCGTTCGAACACGCGTTCGACGCGACGGCGCAAGCACCGGACGTCGCGCAGGACCGCGCGTTCGATGACGACATCGTGACCGTGCATCCGCGTTCGGCCGCTTACATGATCTATACGTCGGGCTCGACCGGCACGCCGAAGGCGGTGGTCGTCGAGCACGGGCCGCTCGCCGCGCATTGCGACGCGCTCGCGGCCGCGCTGCCGATCGAGGCCGGCGACCACCTGCTGCATTTCGCGTCGGTCAACTTCGACGCCGCGCACGAATGCTGGCTCGCGCCGCTCGCGGTCGGCGCCGGCATCGTCGTGGCGCCGCCGCAACCGTTCGCGCCGGACGCCGCGCACGCGCTGATGGTGCGCGAAGCGGTCAACGTCGCCGCGTTTCCGCCTGCGTACCTGCGCGAATTCGCGGCGGTCGCCGCGCGCGACGGCGTGCCGCCGGCCTTGCGCGTGCTCGCGTTCGGCGGCGAAGCGCTGCCGCAGCAGGCGTTCGAATTCGTGCGCCGCACGTTCCCGGCGGTGCGCCTGATCAACGGTTACGGGCCGACCGAAGCCGTGATCTCGCCGATGCTGTGGCCGGTCGAGCCGGGCGAGACGCCGGTGCTGGCAGCCGACGACGCGTATGCGTCGCTGCCGATCGGCCGCGTGATCGGCCCGCGGGTCGCGCGCGTCGACGGCGCCGCCGCCGATGGGGTGGGCGAGTTGCTGCTCGGTGGTGTGTGCGTCGCACGCGGTTATCACGGTCGCCCGGCGCTCACGGCCGAGCGTTTCATTCCCGATGCGGACGGCGAACCCGGCGCGCGCGTCTATCGCACCGGCGACCTTGCGCGCCTGCGCGACGACGGCGCATACGATTATTTGGGCCGCCTCGACGATCAGGTCCAGGTGCGCGGCGTGCGCGTGGAGCCGGCGGAAATCGCCGCGTGCCTGCGCTCGCACCCGGCCGTGGCCGATGCGGCCGTGCTGGCCGACACCGCCAACGGGCCGACGCGGCTGATCGCGTGCGTCGCGCTGCGCGCGGCGGCCGACGATGCCGCATTGAAGGCGCACGTGGCCGCGCAATTGCCGGCCGCGTGGCAGCCGCACCGGTTCGTGCGTTGCGATGCGTTGCCTTATACGCTGAACGGCAAGCTCGACCGCGCCGCGCTGCGCGAGCGGATTGCCGCCGCGCGCGACACGACGCAAGCTGTCGGCGATGCGCCGCGCACGCCGACCGAACAACGGATCGCGGACCTCTGGCAGACGCTGCTGGGCCTCGACGTCACGCCGTCGCGCGACGATCGTTTCTTCGCGCTGGGCGCCGATTCGCTCGCCGCGATGCAGTTGCAGGCCGCGATCCGTGCCGCCGTGCGCGTGAATTTGCGGCTCGACACGCTGTTCGCCGATCCGGCGCTCGCCGAACTGGCCGAAACCGTCGACCGCGCGGAACGCGAGACCGGCGAACCGCTTGCCGCGATTGCCGCGCGCCGCGCGCCGGCCGACGCGGCCGCGTCGGGTGCGCCGTACGTCGATCGTGCGGCATCGCTCGCGCAGCAGCGCTTCTGGGTGCTCGCGCAAACGCGCGATGCAAGCGCCGCGTATCACATCGCCGCGCACTGGACGATCGACGGCGTACTCGACCGCGACGCGCTGCAGCGCGCGCTCGATCACGTGATCGGCCGACATGAAGCATGGCGCACGACGCTCGTCGACAACGACGATGGCGTCGTGATGCAGCGGATTCACGGGCATCTGCCGGTGTCGATCGCGTCGGTCGACCTGCGCGACCAGCCGCCGGCTGCCCGCGACGCGCAAGCCGCGCGTCTCGCCGAGCGCGACGCGGCCGAACCGTTCGATCTCGCGCGCGGCCCGCTACTGCGCGCGACGCTGGTCGCGCTCGCCGACGACCGTCACCGCCTGCTGCTGACCGCGCATCACGCGATCACCGATGGCTGGAGCTCGCGTTGCGCATTCGACGAACTGTCGGCTGCGTACCGCGCGTATGCCGAAGGCCGCGAACCGTCGCTGCCCGCATTGCCGATCCAGTACGCCGACTACGCGGACTGGCAGCGCGACATGCTGGCCGGCGGCGAGGGCGAGCGTCAGCTCGACTACTGGCGCGGCGCGTTGCGCGACGTGCCGGGCCCGCTCGCGCTGCCGGTCGATCGCCAGCCGGGTGCCGCACGCACGCTGCACGGCGCGCGCGTGTCGGTGCGCCTGCCCGATGCGGTCGCGGCCGACGTGCGGCAACTCGCACGCGACGCGCAGGCAACCGTCTTCACGGTGCTGCTGGCCGCGCTCGACGCATGGCTGTCGCGGCTGACCGGCGAAACGGACGTCGTCGTCGCGGTGCCGGTCGCGCATCGTCAGCGCCCCGAAACGCGTGCGTTGCTGGGTCTTTTCCTGAATACGGTCGCGCTGCGCGTGCGTGTGGCGCCGACGCTGCCGTTCCGTGCGCTCGTCGATGCGGCGCGTGCCGCGGCGCTCGACGCGGTCGCGCACCAGGACGTGCCGTTCGAGCGCGTCGTCGACGCGGTGAAACCGCCCGTCAAGCGTGGCGACGAATGGCTGCGCGTGAAGTTCGCGCAGCAGTTCGACGCACGGCACGACAGCGTGCTGCCGGGCGCCACGGCGGTCGCGACGCCGGGGCCCGATCTTGCCGCGCGCTTCGATTTCGCGCTGGATTTCACCGACGACGCGAACGGGATCGAACTCGTCGCGGCCTATGCGACCGACTGCATCGATGCCGATACCGCGCGTGCCTGGCTCGACAGCTATGCAGCGCTCGTCGCGTCCGCCGCACATGACCCGCACGCGACGACGGCCGCGCTGCCGTGCGACGCATCGGCTGCGTCGCGCCAGCCGCGCAACGGCCGTGCGCTGCGCATCGAACATGCCGACATCGTCGCCGCATTCGCACGGCAGGCGGCTGCGTATCCGCATCGGGTCGCGCTTGCGGACGCATCGGCATCGCTGACGTTCGCCGAACTCGACGATGCATCGAACCGCATCGCGCGGGCGCTGGCGCAACGCGGGGTGGCCGCCGAAGCGCCGGTCGTCGTCTGCATCGAGCGTTCGGCGCGTTTCGTCGTCGGCCTGCTCGGCGCGCTGAAAGCCGGCGCGCTGGCCGTGCTGCTCGACCCCGCGCAACCGGCCGCGCGTCTCGTCGCGGCGGCGGCCGACTGCGGCGCGCGCTGGGCGCTCGTCGCGGAGCCGGCCGCGTGGCCGGCCGGCATCGACACGCAGCCGCTCGACGTCGACGCACTCGCGCAGGACGCGACGCTCGCCCATGCGGCGGGCGTGCGCGTCGCGCCGCATCCGGAACAGGGTGCGTACCTGATCTATACGTCGGGCTCGACCGGCACGCCGAAGGGCGTCGTCGTCTCGCACGGCGCGCTGGCCGACTACGTGCACGGGATGCTCGACGAACTCGCGTTCGCGCCGGACGCGTCGTTCGCGATGGTCTCGACCGTCGCGGCCGATCTCGGCCACACGACGCTGTTCGGCGCGTTGTGCGCGGGCCGCACGCTGCACCTGCTGCCCGCCGCGTGCGCGTTCGATCCGGACCTGTTCGCCGACGAAATGCGCCGCCGCGACGTCGGCGTGCTGAAGATCGTGCCGAGCCACCTGCAGGCGCTGCTCGACGCGCGCGTGCCGGCCGACGTGCTGCCGCGCCACGCGCTCGTGACGGGCGGCGAAACGCTCACGTGGGCGCTCGTCGCACGGCTGGCCGCGCTCGCGCCGGCCTGCCGCGTGATCAACCATTACGGGCCGACCGAAGCGACGGTCGGCGCGATCGCATGCGACACCGCGTCGATTGCCGCCGACGCACGCAATCCGGCGAGCGGCGTGCCGCTCGGCCTGCCGCTGCCGAATGCGCGCGCGCTGGTGCTCGACGCGTTCGGCGCGTGCGTGCCGGCCGGCGCGACCGGCGAGCTGTATCTCGGCGGCCCGGGCGTCGCGCGCGGCTACCTCGGCCGGCCCGCGCAAACGGCGGAGCGCTTCGTGCCCGATCCGTTCACGCCCGGCGCGCGGCTGTATCGGACGGGCGACCGCGTGCGGTTGCGCACGGACGGCCGTCTCGCATTCCTCGGCCGTATCGACGACCAGGTGAAGATTCGCGGCTACCGCGTCGAGCCGGGCGAGGTGAGTGCGGCCGTGCGCGCGGCCGGCCCGATCGCGCAGGCCGAAACGCTCGCGATCGAGCACGATGGCCGCCTGCGGCTCGCGACGTTCGTCGTGATGCGCGACGGCGCGGCGTTCGACGAAGCCGCGGTGCGCGCCGCGCTGGCCGCGACGCTGCCCGACTACATGGTGCCCGCGCAGTTCGTCGCGCTCGCGCGCCTGCCGGTGACGGCGAACGGCAAGATCGATCGCGCGGCAATGCGCGAACGGGCCGCCGTGCCGGTCGCGGCCGCGTCCGGCGACGCGCCGCAAGGCGAGGTCGAAACGGTGCTCGCCGACGTCTGGCAGGCCGTGCTGAAGGCGCCGAAGGTGGGCCGCGACGACAATTTCTTCGAACTCGGCGGCGATTCGATCCTCGTGCTGCAGGTGATCGCCCGGGCGCGCAAGCGCGGCGTGCGCTTCACGCCGAAGCAGCTGTTCGACGGGCCGACGGTCGCCGAACTCGCGCGCATCGCGAAAACGGACGATATGGCCGTCGCCGCGCGGCAGCCTGCGAGCACGATCGGAACGACAAACGTAACATCGACTGCCGCGCCGATCCTGACGCCCGCGCAACAACGCTTCTTCGCACTCGATATCCCGCAGCGCGGCCACTGGAACCAGTCGGTATCGTTCGATGTACGCGGCGCGTTCGACGCGGACGCATTCGCACGCGCATTCGACGCGTTGCTCACGCATCACGATGCATTCCGCCAGCGCTTCGCGCGCGGCGCGGACGGCACGTGGCAGGCGAGCGATGCGGCGAAGCCGTACGACGCGCTGCCGTTCGTCGAAGTCGCCGCACGCGACGAAGCCGACGCGCTGGCGCGCTTCGATGCGCTGCAACGCCGTCTCGACCTCGGCAACGGGCCGCTCGCCTGCGCGTGCGCGGCACGACTGCCGGACGGTTCGACGCGGCTCTATCTGGCGATTCACCATGCGATCGTCGACGGTGTGTCGTGGCGCATCCTGCTCGACGACCTCGACACCGCCTACCGCGCGGCGTGCGAGCGCACGCCGGTCCGCCTGTCGCAGCCGGGCCTGCGCGCGGCGGCCTGGGCCGCGCGGCTCGCCCGTGCGGCAACGGAGCCGGCGTCGCCGTTCGCGGGCGAAGCCGCCTACTGGGCCGGCATGGCGCAGGGCGACGACGTCGCGCCCGATCACCCCGACGCAGCGGCGACGAACGCCGATGCGGCCGTCGTCGTACAGACGATCGACGCGTCATTGACCCGCGCCGCGCTGACCGACGCGCACGCGGCCTATCGCACGCAGACGATCGAGTTGCTCGGCGCGGCGCTCGCGCTGGCGCTGGCCGGCGCGCGCGGCGCCGCATCGTGCCGGGTCGAACTGGAAGGACACGGCCGCGAAGCACTGTTCGACGACGCGGATGCCAGCCGCACGATCGGCTGGCTGACGAGCCATTACCCGGTGACGCTGCCGGTCGAAGCGACGGCCCGAGACACGCTGTGCGCGGTCAAGGACACGCTGCGCGCGGTGCCGCACAAGGGGCTCGGCTTCGGCGTGCTCGCGCACTACGGCGATGCGGCCACGCGTGCGGTGCTGGCCGCCGTACCGCGCCCGCGCGTCACCTTCAACTATCTCGGCCAGTTCGATGCGCCGCGCGATGCGACGCTCGTCCCGCGTTTCGGCGGCACCGGCGTCGAGCGCGATCCGAGCGGGCCGCTCGGCAATACGCTCGCGATCCATGCGTACCTCGACACGGACGGCGATGGCGCGCGTACGCTGAAGGTTCACTGGGTCTACGGTGCGCCGCAATTCGAACGCGCGACGATCGACGCGTTCGCCGAACGCTTCGCGGCCGCGCTGCGCGAACTCGTCGACGCATGCGCGTCGCGCGTCGCGCATCGCGGCGCCGGCGCGACGCCGGGCGATTTCCCGCTCGCACAGGCCGCCGGCCTCACGCAGGCCGCGATCGAACGGGCGCCGCTCGACTGGCGCGCGATCGACGACGTGTATCCGCTGTCGCCGATGCAGCAGGGCATCCTGTTCCATGCGCTGTTCGCGCCCGGCCACGCGAGCTACGTGAACCAGCTCGTCGCGACCGCGACCGCACTGGACGCCGACCGGCTCGCGGCCGCGTTCGACGCGTCCATCGCGCGTCACGACATCCTGCGCACGAGCGTGATGCCGGACGAAGCCGCGCCGCTGCAATGCGTGCATCGCCACGCACGCATGCCGGTCGAGCAGCTCGACTGGCGCACGCGCGGCGACACGCTCGACGCCGATTTCGACGCGTGGCTCGCGGCCGACCGCACGCGCGGCTTCGACTGGCGCGAGCCGCCGCTGATGCGGCTCACGCTGATCCGCGTGACGGACGATGCGTGGCGGGTCGTCTGGACGCGCCACCACGTGCTGCTCGACGGCTGGAGCACCGCGCGCCTGCTCGCCGACGTGCTGCGCGACTACCGCGACCCGGACGCCGTGTCGCCGTTCGCGAGCCGCCCGGCGCTGCGTTATCGCGATTTCATCGCATGGCTCGGCACGCGCGACCGCGACGCCGACGAGCGCTTCTGGACCGACCGCCTGGCGCGGCTCGACGCACCGACGCTGATCGCCGAGCGCACGGCCGACCGCGCGGATGCCGAGATGGCCGCGTGGCGCGCGACGCTCGACGCCGACACGACGGCGCGCGTCGCGCAGACCGCCCGCACACTGAAGCTGACCGTCAACACGCTGGTGCAGGGCGCATGGGCGCTCGCGCTGCAGCGGATGACGCACCAGCCGGCCGTGGCGTTCGGCGCGACCGTCGCCGGCCGGCCCGATGCGCTCGCGGACGTCGACTCGGTGCTCGGCCTCTTCATCAACACGCTGCCGGTCATCACCGCGCCGGCGCCGCAGCAACGCGCGGCCGACTGGCTGCAAGCGCTGCAACGCGAAAACGCGGCGGCGGCCGAACATGCGCACACGCCGCTCGCCGACATCCAGCGCTGGGCGCGCGGGTCGGGCGGCGCACTGTTCGACACGCTGGTGGTGTTCGAGAACTATCCGGTGGACGAGTCGGTGCGCGACGCCGATCCGCGCGCGCTGGCGTTGAGCGGCGTACGCAGCATCGAAGCGACCGATTTCGCGCTGACGCTCGTGATCGAAAGCGGCGCCGAACTGACGATCGACTACGGTTACGACACCGCACGCGTCGACGCGCATCAGGTCGAGACCTGGCATCGCGCGTTTGCTTGCGCGCTCGATGCGCTGGCCCGTACGCCGGACGCGCGGCTCGGCACGCTGTCGATCGCCGACGACGCGACCCGCGACGCGCTGGCGCGCGCGCAGGACACCGCGCGTATCTGGCCGGCGGAACAACGGCAGCCGCTGCACCTGCAATTCGCTGACGCCGCGAGGGCCACGCCCGACGCGACCGCACTCGAATACGCGGACGCTCACGGCCGCGTGCAGCGCGCGACCTATCGCGAACTCGATGCCGCTACGTCGCGCATCGCCGCCGCGCTGCGCCGGCGCGGCGTGCGGCCCGACACACCGGTCGCGCTGTGCGTCGAGCGCTCGTTCGACATGGTGATGGCGCTCGTCGGCGTGCTGAAAGCCGGCGCCGCGTACCTGCCGGTCGATCCCGACTATCCGGCCGAGCGCATTGCATATCTGCTGCGCGACGCGCGGCCGGCCGTCGCGATCACGCAGGCGCATCTGCGCGAGCAGGTCGAGGCCGCGCTGGGCGAGGGCGCCGACACGCAATTGCTGACGGTCGCGGATCTGCTGGCCGGCGAAGCGGGCGAAATCGACCGCGAAGCCGTCGCGATCGACGACGCGCAGCTCGCGTACCTGATCTACACGTCCGGCTCGACCGGCAAGCCGAAGGGCGCCGGCAACACGCACGGCGCGCTCGCGAACCGGATCGCGTGGATGCAGCACGCGTACCGGCTGACGCGCGACGACGTCGTGCTGCACAAGACGCCGTTCGGCTTCGACGTGTCGGTGTGGGAATTCGTGTGGCCGCTCGCGATCGGCGCGAAGCTCGCGATCGCCGCGCCGGGCGACCATCGCGATCCGGCGCGTCTGGCCGCCGCGATCCACGCGCACGGCGTGACGGTGCTGCATTTCGTGCCGTCGATGCTGGCCGCGTTCGCCGCGCATCTCGACGATTTCTCGGCCGCCGCGCAATGCGACAGCGTGCGGCTGATCGTCGCGAGCGGGGAGGCGCTGGCGCCGGAGCTCGTCGCGAAGATGGCGCGCCTGTTGCCGAACGCGACGCTCGTGAACCTGTACGGGCCGACCGAGGCCGCGATCGACGTGTCGCACTGGACCTGCGGCCCCGACGACGCGCAGGCGGTCGCGGTGCCGATCGGCCATCCGATCGCGAACCTGCAACTGCACGTGCTCGATGCCGCGTGGCAGCCGGTGCCGGCCGGCGCGACGGGTGAGCTGTATCTCGCGGGTGCGGGCCTTGCACGCGGCTATCTCGGCCGTCCGGCGCTGACGGCCGAGCGCTTCGTGCCCGATCCTTTCGTGCCGGGCGCGCGGATGTACCGTACCGGCGACCTCGCGCGCCGGCGCGCGGACGGCGCGCTCGACTATCTCGGCCGCGTCGACACGCAGGTGAAGCTGCGCGGCCAGCGGATCGAGCCGGGCGAGATCGAGGCGCTGCTGCGCGCGGCGCCAGGCGTCAACGATGCGGTCGTGATCGTGCGCGACGAGCAACTGATCGGCTATGTCGCGCGCGGCGACGCGGGCCCGCTCGACCGCGCGGCGCTGCTCGACACGCTGCGTGCGCAACTGCCGGCGTACATGGTGCCGTCGCAGCTGATCGAGCTCGATGCATTGCCGGTCACGCCGAACGGCAAGTGCGACCGCCATGCGCTGCCCGCGCCGGTGCGCGAAGCGACCGACGCCGTCGAACTCGCGACCGATACCGAGCGCGCGCTCGCCGACATCTGGCAGCGCGTGCTGCATGTGGACGCGATCGGCCGCGACGGCGATTTCTTCCTGCTCGGCGGCCACTCGCTGCTCGCGACGCAGGCCCACGCGCAGGCCAACCTGCACTGGGGGCTCGCGCTGCCGCTGCGCACGCTGTTCGACACGCGCACGCTCGCGCGCTGCGCGGAGGCGATCGACGCGGCCTGCGCGGCACGCGGCGCGACCGATGCGGCGAGCGCGATCGACGCGCTGCTCGGCGAACTGGAAACCCAATAAGGACGACGGATGACGAAGGTTCAACCCGACTGGCTCGCGCTCGCGACGCGTTTCGCGCAACTGCCCGACGCGCAGCGCGCGGTCTTCATCGACAAGCTCGGCGCGGCCGGCATCGACTTCCGTGTGCTGCCGATTCCGCCGCGCACGCCGCGCAGCGACCGCGTGCCGGCGTCGTTCGCGCAGACGCGGCTGTGGCTGCACGCGCGGCTGATCGATGCGCCGGACGCGTATCACATCACCGAGCGCCTCGCGCTGACGGGGCCGCTCGACGTGCACGCACTGCGTCTCGCATGCGATGCATTGATTGCACGCCATGAGGCGCTGCGCACGACCTTCGACGAAGCACAGGACGGCGTCGCGCAGACGATCCACGCGCCGCTGCGCTGCCCGTGGCGCGAAACCGATCTCGAAGCGCTGCCGGACGCGCAGCGCGCGGCACGCGCCGAAGCCGTCGCGACGGCCGACGAAGCCGAACCGTTCGATCTCGGCACGGCGCCGCTCGTGCGCGCGCATCTGGTGCGCTTCGACGCGACGCATCACTGGCTCGCCCTGACCGTGCATCACATCGTGTCGGACGGCTGGTCGTCGGGCGTGATGCTGTCCGAGCTTGCGGCGTTCTATCGCGCATATGCGTCCGGGGAACCGGTGCCGCTCGCGCCGTTGCCGATCCAGTACGCCGACTACGCGCTGTGGCAGCGCCGCTGGCTCGATGCCGGCGAGCGCGACCGTCAGCTCGCGTTCTGGCGCGAGCGGCTCGATCCGCAGCGCGGCGTGCTGACGCTGCCGGGCGCGACCGCGCGGCCGGCCCGTCGCAGTGCGCGCGGCGCGCGCCATGTGTTTTCGCTCGACGCGCGCACCGGCGCGCAGCTGCGCGCGTTCGCGGCCGCGTCCGGCGCGACGCCGTTCGCGGTGCTGCTCGCCGCGCTCGATGCGTTGCTGGCGCGTGCGACCGGCGACGCACGGATCTGCGTCGGCGTGCCGGCCGCGAACCGGGAGCGCGCGGAAGTCGCCGGCCTGATCGGCTTCTTCGTCAACACGCTCGCGATCGACGTCGACGTGCCCGCGAACGGCGATTTCTCGTCGCTGGTCGCGCGTACGCAGCGTGCGCTCGTCGACGCGCAGATGCACCAGGACGTGCCGTTCGAGCAGGTGGTCGACGCGCTCGGCGTGCCGCGCAGCGCGAGCCACCATCCGCTGTTCCAGGTGATGGCCGCGTATGGCGAACGCCGCGCGCTGCCGCCGCTCGGCGCGGCGTCGGCCGCGCTGCTGCCGTCCGGTACGCCGTCCGCGAAATTCGATCTGACGCTGTCCGTCGAAGCGACGCCGGACGGTACGTTCGACGCGGCCTTCATCTACGCGCTCGACCTGTTCGACGCGGATGCGATCGCACGGCTGGCCGCGCGCTTCGTCACGCTGCTGACCGATGCGCTCGCGCGCCCGGATCTCCCGGTCGGCGATCTCGACTGGCTGCCCGCCGACGAACGCGCGCAACTCTTCGCGTGGAACGCGCCGGCCGGCGCGACCGACGCCGAGCCGTTCGTCCCGGTGCATGCGCGCATCGCCGCGCATGCCCACGCGCGGCCCGACGCACGCGGTGTCGCCGATATCGATCGCGCATTGACGCGCGGCGAGGTCGACGTCCGTGCCGCACGTTTGGCGCGCCACCTGGTGGCGGCCGGCGTGCGGCCCGAGATGCGCGTGGGCGTGGCGCTGCAGCGCTCGGTCGACCTGCTCGTCGCGCTGATCGCGGTGCTGAAGTCGGGCGCCGCGTTTGTGCCGCTCGATCCGGCGCATCCGCGCGAACGGCTCGCGCAGATCGTCGGCGATGCGGCCATCGCGCACGTGCTGACCGACGCCGCGAGCGCCGCGTCGCTGCCCGAATTGCCTGAACTGCGCATCTGGCGCGCGGACGAAATCGACGCGCTCGACGAAGCCGCGCACGTCGCGCTGCCGGACGTGCTGCCCGGCCACGCGGCGTATGCGATCTACACGTCGGGCTCGACCGGCAAGCCGAAGGGCGTGATCGTCGACCACGCGTCGTTCGCGCTGCATTGCGCGGCGATCGCCGAGCGCTACGGCGCGGGCGAGCACGACGTGTTCCTGCTGTTCCAGTCGGTCAATTTCGACGGCGCGCACGAAGGCTGGTTTTCGCAATACATGTCGGGCGCCGCCGTGTCGGTGACGGCCGACGTGCTGTGGCCGCCCGCGCAGACCTGCGCGATGATGATCCGCGACGGCGTAACGATGACCTACGTGCCGCCCGGCTGCGCCGCCCAGCTTGCCGAATGGGCGCTCGCGCATGGCGCGCCGCCGACGCTGCGTTCGCTGACCGTCGGCGGCGAGGCGACGTCGCGCGAGGCGTTCGCGATGCTGCGCCGCGCGCTGCCGAACGTGCGCGTGGTCAACGGCTACGGCCCGACCGAAACGGTCATCACGCCGACGCTGTGGATGTTCCGTCCCGGCGACGATCTCGCGAAGCTCGGCGACGCCGCGTATCTGCCGATCGGCACGCTGGTCGGCGCGCGCACCGCGCACGTGCTCGACGCCCGGCTGCATCCGTTGCCGGTCGGCGTGATCGGCGAACTGTACCTGGGCGGCGAGGGGATCGGCATCGCGCGCGGCTACCTCGACCGCCCGGCGCTGACGGCCGAGCGTTTCGTGCCCGATCCATACGGCGCGCCGGGCGCGCGTCTGTACCGCACCGGCGACCTCGTGCGGCGCCGTGCGGACGGCGTGTTCGATTTCATCGGCCGCGTCGATCATCAGGTGAAACTGCGCGGCCTGCGCATCGAACTCGGTGAAATCGAAGCACAGCTCGCCGCGCACGACGCGGTGCGCGAAGCCTGCGCGGTCGTGCACGGGCAAGGCGCGCTCGCGCAGCTCGTCGCGTACGTCGAACTGACCGCCGACGCGCGGGCGGCCGCGCAGCCGGTCGAAGCCGCGACGCTCGACGCGCACCTGCGCCGCACGCTGCCCGACTACATGGTGCCCGCGCAACTGATCGTGCTCGACGCGCTGCCGCGCAACGCGAACAGCAAGGTCGACCGTGCGCGGCTGCCGGCGCCGGTGCGGGTCGAACGTGCGTACGAGGCGCCGCGCGACGGCGACGAAGCCGCGCTCGCGGCGATCTGGTGCGACGTGCTGAACCTGGAACGCGTCGGCCGCGGCGATCACTTCTTCGATCTCGGCGGCCATTCGCTCGCGGCGGTGCGCGTCGCGACGCGCGTGGCCGAACGGCTCGGCCGCGACGTGCCGGTGCGCGCGCTGTTCGAGGCGCCCGTGCTCGCGCAGTACGCGCGGCAGGTGGCCGATGCGCCGCGCGTCGCGCATACCGGCGCCACGGCGCCGGGCGTCGCCGTGGCCAAACCGGACGCGCACGGCGTGTGGCCGCTGTCGCCCGCGCAGCTCGGCCTGTGGTTTCTGTGGCGCGCGCAGCCGGACAACGCCGCGTACAACATTCCGGTTGCGCTGCGCGTGCGCGGCCCGCTCGACGTCGATGCGCTGCGCGCCGCGTTCGCGGAGGCGGCAGCCGTGCATCCCGCGCTGCGTGCGCGGCTCGTCGTTCGCGACGGCGCGCTGCCGGGCCAGCGGATCGACGCCGACGTTGCCGTCGACCTGCCGGTGATCGACTTGTCGGCGCAAGCCGATGCACTGGCCCGCGCGGCCGCGCTAACCGACGCGGATGCGCTCGCACCGTTCGACCTCGCGGCCGACGCGCCGCTGTGGCGCGCCCGCGTGTTGCGGCTCGGTGCGGACGACCACGTGCTGTCGGTGACGATTCACCACATCGTGTCCGATGGCGAATCGATCGAGCTGTGGCTCGACGCGGTGCGTGCCCGCTATGTTTCCCGCGTGCAACGCAGCGCAGTGTCGGCCGACGCAGCCGTCGAACCGGCCGCCCAACCGCTCGTGCTGCCCGCACCGTGCCATCCGGCGCGCGTCGCGTACTGGCGCGATGCGCTCGCCGATCTGCCGTCGCGCGTATTGCCGCTGCGCGCCGACGCGCCGGCCGTGCCGCAATGGCGCGCGGCCCGCATCGCGTTCGAGTTCGATGCGCAACTGATTCGCGCCGCGCGCGACGCCGCATCGGCTTCGCACGCGACGCTGCCGATGCTGTTGCACGCGGCGCTCAACACCGCGCTGTTCCGCGCGACGGGCGTGGCCGACCAGCCGGTCGGCGTGCTCGCGTCGACGCGCGAGCTCACGGGCGACGCGGCCCGCGCCGCGCTGGGCCTGTTCATCAACTCGGTCGTCGTGCGCACGCGGATCGATCCGGCCGCGCGCCGCGCGGACGTGCTGGCGCAAGTGCGCGACACCGCGCTCGCCGCGTATGCGCATGCCGACGTGCCGTTCGCCGACGTCGTGGCCGCGCTGCGTGCGCCGCGCGCCGCGCAGGCCAATCCGCTGTTCCAGGTGATGTTCAACTACCTGCGCCCGACCGGCGCCGCCGCGCGCGACTGGGCCGGCCTGTCGCTGGCCGGATTCGACGACATACGCCATCGCGTCGTGTTCACGCTCGAGCTGGACGTCGTCGAGCATCCGGACGGCCGCGTGAGCGCCGCGTTCTCGTATGCGGACGAACTGCTCGCGCGCGATTTCGTCGAGACGCTCGTTGACCTGTACCACGACGAAGTCGCGTGTTTCGCCGGTGCATCGGAGGCGGCGCTCGGCGCCGCCGATGCGCGCGCAGCCACGCACGCCGCGTCCGGCGCACGCGCCAGCGCCGCAGCACGGCCCCACGCCATGCCGTCGCAGGCGGCCGCCGCGCTCGCCGCACTGTGGTCGGACACGTTCGCGACGGCCGCTCCCGAGCCCGATGCGGACTTGTTCGAGGCCGGCGCGACGTCGTTCGACGTCGTGCGCTTCGTCGACGCGGCCGGCCGTGCCGGCCATGCGCTGACGGTCGCCGACGTGTTCGCGGCGCCGACGCTCGCGGCGCTCGGCGCGCGGCTCGATGCGCGCGCGGAAACGGGGCAGGAGGCGCGCCATGCTGGCTGAAGTGCGCCCGGACGGATTCACGATGCTCGATACCTACCGGCTCGCGTTCGCGGACGGTCTGTTCGCCGCGCGCGACGGCGCGGAGATCCGCGTCGCGCAGGGCGACGGGATCGGCGCGCAATTGCTGCGCGCGCAGCTCGGCGACGACGGTGCGCTGCGCCTCGTCGCCTACAACCATCGCGCGGCGCCGGCCGATCAGCGGCGGGCGCTGCTGGCCGCACTGGCCGCGGCGTTTTCGGACAGCGCGCGCCACGCGGCGATCCGGCTCGACCCGGCCGCCTGGCCGGCGGTCGCGCTCGACGCGTTGCGCGCGAGCGGCGTGCTGGCCGACGGCGGCCGCTGCATGCGCGACGGCTGGGCGCAACAGGCCGATCTGTGGCGCGTCGGCCCGCTTCTGCCGTGCGCGACGCTGCCGACGATCACCGACGGCCGGCGTCATCCGCGCCGGCCGCCCGCACCGCGCGGCGAAGTCTATGCGCGCGACCTGCCGGCGCTCGGCGTGCGCTTCACGCTGCGCGGCTGGCGGCCGGCGGAGGATACCGAGCGGCTCGCGCGCTGGTTCGACGAGCCGCGCGTGCGCGACGGCTGGCCGGGCGCACAGCCCGCGCAACGCGGCACGGACGGCCCGCAGGAAACCGATCCGCACGTGACGCCGCTCGTCGGCTGTTTCGACGGCGAGCCATTCGCGTATTTCGAGGCGTTCTGGCTGAAAGAGGACGCACTCGCGCCGCACGTCGCGGCGCGCGACTACGACCGCGGGCTGCGGATGCTGGTCGGCGAGCCGCGCTGGCGCGGCTCGCACCGCGTGGCCGGCTGGCTGCCGTCCGTCGTGCATTACCTGTTTCTCGACGACCTGCGTACCGAAGCGGTCGGCTGTGCCGTGCCGGCCGGCCACGCGCGGGTTGCCGACCATCTCGCGCGGCATGGCTTCGCGCGGCAGCGCCGCCTCGCGCTGGCCGACGCGCAGCCGTTGTGGATGCGCACGCTGCGCGAGACGTTCTTCTCCGGCCGTCACGTCTGACGGGCCGGATTCATCGACAAGGGAGCTGAGACATGCAGAGAGAAACCGTATTCGACCTGATCGGCGTCGGCTTCGGGCCGTCGAATCTGGCGCTGGCCGTGCGCCTCGCGGAGCGCGGCGGTGCGCACACGTTCGCCCATTGCTTCATCGAGCGCCAGCCGGAGTTCGGCTGGCATCGCGGGATGCTGCTCGACGACTGCCGGATGCAGATTTCGTTTCTGAAGGATCTCGTGACGATGCGCGATCCGAAAAGCCGCTACACGTTCATCAACTACCTGTTCGAACGCGGCCGGCTGAACGAATTCATCAACCTGAAGAACTTCTATCCGACCCGCGTCGAATTCCATGACTACCTGAGCTGGGTGGCCGACGCGTTCGACGATCGCGTCCATTACAGCGAGACCGTGCTGGGGATCGAGCCCGTGCGCGGCGACGGCGCGAAGATCGACGCGCTGCGCGTGCTGTCGCGCGACGCGGCCGGTCACGAGCGCCAGCGCGTCACGCGCGCGCTGTCGGTGGGCGTCGGCGGCACGCCGGCGATTCCCGATGCGTTCGCCGCGCTCGGCCGCGACCGCGTCATCCATTCGTCGACGTATCTGGCCGATATCGACCGGCTCGTCGCGTCGCCCGACGGCGAGCGCCGCCGCGTCGCGGTGATCGGTGCGGGGCAGAGCGCGGCGGAGGTGTTCATCGACCTCGCGCGCCGCTTCCCGCACGTCGACGCGAGCCTCGTGATGCGCGCAGGCGCGCTGAAACCGGCCGACGACAGCCCGTTCGTCAATGAAATCTTCAGCCCCGAATTCACCGACGTCGTCTATGCGCAGCCGCACGACGCGCGCCGCGCGCTGCTCGAGCGCTATCGCGACACGAACTACGCGGTGGTCGACCGGCCGCTGATCGAGCAGATCTACGAAATGCTGTATCTGCAGCGCATCGACGGCACGCCGCGTCATGCGCTGCTCGCGAACAGCGCGATCGAGGCCGCGGTGCGCGCCGCCGACGGCCGCATCGAGCTGACGCTGCGCGACCGGATGAGCGGCGCCACGCGCGTCGAGCGCTTCGACGCGCTCGTGCTCGCGACCGGCTACCGCCGCGACACGCATTCGGCGCTGCTCGAAGGGCTCGCGCCGCACCTGGGCGATGCGCTCACGCGCGGCGACGTCACGCGCGACTACCTGCTCGCGACGCCCGAGCACTTCGCGCCGCGCATCTATCTGCAAGGCTGCTGCGAAGACAGCCACGGCCTGTCCGACACGCTGCTGTCGGTGCTGGCGCGCCGCGCCGACGAGATCTGCGCGTCGCTCGAAGACGGGATCGCGCCCGCGCACGACGAAGGCGCGGCCCGGGACACGCACGAAAAACGACCGAACAACGGGGTGAGCGCGGGCCGGATGGCTTTCGCTCTTTGACAAAGGCGCGGTCGGAGACCGCATGAAAAAAGTGGAGCAGAAGAAGATGGAGTGGGCAACAGGCACGCGTTTGCGTGCGATCGCAGCCGCGGCAAGCGTGGCGTTCGGCACGGCGGCGGCAGGGCACGCCTACGCGCAGACGGCGCCGGCCGTGAACGCAGGCGCCGCGGCGTCGGCCAGCAGTGCGCAAACCGGCGCGACGACGCGTACGTCGACCGGCGCGCAAAACGGCACGCTGCCGGCGATCACCGTCAACGCGGCCGCGGCCGGCGACGGCACGGTCGGACTCGTCGCGAAGCGCAGCACGACCGGCACCAAGACCGACACGCCGCTCAACGAGATCCCGCAGACGATCAACGTCGTCACCGCGCAGCAGATCGAGATGACCGGCGCCACCGACGTGAACGCGGCGCTGCGCTACGTGCCGGGCTTCTCGTCGTACGGGTCGGACAACCGCTCCGACTGGTACGCCGCGCTGCGCGGCTTCACGCCGACCGCCTACGTGAACGGGCTGCAGGTGCCGAACACGATCAACCTCGCGAGCTGGCGCGTCGATCCGTACATGATCGACAGCATCAGCGTGCTGCGCGGGCCGACCTCGGTGCTGTACGGCGCAGGCGACCCCGGTGCGATCATCGACGTGCACACCAAGCTGGCCGACGGCGAGCGCGTGCGCGAAGCCGGCGTGCAGATCGGCAACTATGCGCGCAAGCAGTTCATGATTGACGTCGGCGACAAGCTCGATCCGGACGGCAAGTATGCGTACCGGTTCGTCGGCGTCGCGCGCGACGGCAACGCGCTGACGGGCCCGAACAACGACCAGCGCGTCGCGCTCGCGCCGTCGTTCCGCTGGCGCCCGGACGCGGATACGTCGCTGACGCTGTCCGCGACCTACCTGCAGGACTGGGGCGACATCTCGTCGAACTTCCTGCCCGCGCAGGGCACGGTGCTGCCGAACCCGAACGGCCAGCTGAGCAAGGACGTCTACGGCGGCGACCCGAATTTCAACTACTACCGCAAGAAGCAATGGTCGGTCGGCTACCAGTTCGAGCGCAACCTGACGCCAGCCTGGACGTTCCGCCAGAACACGCGGCTGATGCACCTGTCGCTCGACAACGGTTCGGTGTTCGGCGCGGGTTTCGCGGATGGCAGCCTGACCGACATCAACCGCTGGGCCGGCGTGTTCCAGATGAACTACAGCCGCTTCGACATCGACAACAACCTCGAGGGCCGCTTTGCGACGGGCCCGCTGCAGCACACGCTGCTGCTCGGCTTCCAGTACAACCGGCAGACCGCGACCGACAGCGAATGGCTCGCCGCCGCGCCGCAGCTGAACATCTACAACCCGGTGTACCAGCCGGTCACGACGGCGGTGTTCACGCCCGACGCGACGTTCCGCACCAATACGTACACGACGCTGAACACGTTCGGCCTGTACGCGCAGGACCAGATCAAGTGGAACCGCTGGACGCTGACGCTCGGCGGCCGCGAGGACTGGGTCGACATGCGGCAGGACGACCGCGCGGCCGGCACGTCGACGAAGGCCGACGTGACGGCATTCACCGGCCGCGTCGGCCTCACGTACCAGGGCGACTACGGGCTGTCGCCGTACGTCAGCTACGCGACGTCGTTCAATCCGCTGATCGGCGTGAACCTGGTCGGCGGCGGACTGCCGCAGCCGACGCGCGGCAAGCAGATCGAAGCCGGCCTGCGCTGGCAGCCGCCCGGCAAGAACCTGATGCTGAACGCGGCGATCTACCAGATCAACCAGACCAACGTGCTCACGTCGGCGCTGCCGAGCCAGGACCCGACCGGCACGAAGTCGGTGCAGACGGGCGAAGTGCGTTCGCGCGGGATCGAGTTGAGCGCGACCGGCAAGGTCACGCGAAACCTGTCGGTGATCGCGTCGTACGTCTATCAGGACGTGAAGAACGTGCAGGCCAACGACGTCTCGCTGAACAACTGGCCGGTCGACATTCCGCGTCCGCGCCAGATGGCGTCGCTGTGGACCGACTGGACCTGGTACACCGGGCCGCTCGCCGGCTTCGGCCTCGGCGGCGGCATTCGCTACCAGAGCGCGGCGGCCGGTGCGGCCGACAACTCGCTGACGGTATCGAGCGTCACGCTGTTCGACGCGGGCCTGCATTACGACACGCGCAACTGGCGCTTCGCGGTAAACGGGACGAACCTGTTCAACCGCCATTACATCAGCGGTTGCCAGTCGATGAACGTCTGCATTTTCGGGACCGACCGCACGGTGATCGCCACCGCGAAATACAACTGGTGACGTCGCGCGCCGCGGCTCGCCGGCCGGCCTGGCCTTCAGGGCCGGCGCGGCCCGGTCGCGGCGCCTTCGTCCGCTTTTTTCCACGACGCATCCATGCCGAAGAAAAATCTCGTCTACATCCAGTCGCTGCGCAACGGCGCGGCCGATCGCGCCGGCCAGCCGGTCGCTTATCGGGGCAGCACGCGCTACATGAAGGCGCCCCTCGAATTCCTCGTCGAGCGCCTGAACGATTCGCCGCTCGGAGAGCGCTACACGCTCCAGGGCGTGATCGTCGACGATGACGAAGGCTCGCCGGCCGACCGCGCGAAAGTGGCCGATTACGGTTTCGCGCGCACGCCGGGCCGCCCGTGGATCCTGCCGGAAGGCCTGACGGTGCACGGCCGGCCGGTCGACGAGCTGTTCTGTTCGATCCCGTCGACGTACCGGCGGCTGCCGCGCGACGCGCGTGAGCGCGTGGCCGGCAAACAGGCGTTCGAGCGCCGCCTGCTCGAGCGCCTGCTTGAACTCGATGCCGATATCGTCGTCCTCGACGGGCTGCTCGTGATCCTCGACGAACTCGTGCGGCCGGGCGCGCGCTTTCACCGGCGCATCGCGAACATCCACCCGGGCATCACCGCCGACGATTCGCCGTACCAGCGGCGCGGCGCGTGGGCGACGCTCGACGCGCTGCACGGCGCGCGCGGCGAACGGGTCGACTGGGCCACCGGCGCGACGTCGTCCATCGAACCCGTGACGATGACGGGTGCGTCGTTCCACTACGTCGACAACGGCATCGATTCCGGCGAGGTGATCTGCGACGTGCTGGACACGCCGATCGCGCCGGACGACACGATTCTCGAACTGCGCTGGAACAACTTCCAGCGCAGCCTGTTTCCGGCGCTCGAGCGCGGGCTGCATGTGCTCGCCGATCGCCACGACGCGGGAGCATTGTGATGCAAGACACGCTGACGAAACCGGCCGGCGCCGCCGACGCCGTCGAAGGTGAAGTGGCCGCGGCGCTCGACGGCGCCGCGCACGGGCAGGCGGCAGCCGTCGTCGAGCATGCGCTCGACGCATGGCGGCCCGACGACGCACCCGACGCGCTGCTCCCGACGCTGGTGGCGCTGTTCAACACCGACACGCGGCACGATGCGGCGACGGTCTCGGTGCCGCTCGGCGGCGCCGATGCGGCGGCCGTGGCTTCGTACGTCGCGCGTGCGGTGCGCGAAGGCGTGATCGACGGCGCGCAGGTCGCGGGCGACACGTTGCGGCTCACCGTGTCGCGCACGACGTTCTGGCAGAATCCGCGGCCGTGGCTGAAGGCGCCCGCGTCGGGCGGGATGCCGCTGCGCTACGCGATCACGAACGGCCACCGGCATCCGGTGCGGCCGCCGTCGCCGGCCGGCGAGATCTATTCACGCACCATGCCGCAGGTCGGGATGACGTTCAGCCTGCGCACCGTCGATATCGACGCACACGCGGACCTGTTCAGCCACTGGATGAACCTCGACCGCGTCGCACATTTCTGGGACCAGCGCGGCACGCGCGACGAGCATGCGGCGTATCTCGCCGAACGGCTGGCCGATCCGCACATGCACCCGATGATCGGCTATTTCGACGACACGCCGTTCGGCTATTTCGAGTTCTACTGGGCGAAGGAGGACCGCCTCGCGCCGTTCTACGACGCGCACGACTATGATCGCGGGCTGCACCTGCTGATCGGCGACTCGCGATTCCAGAGCGCCGGCAAGCTGCATGCGTGGTGGAGCGGGGTGCTGCACTACATGTTCGTCGACGAACCGCGTACCCGGCGGCTCGTCGGCGAGCCGCGCGTCGATCACGTGCGGCATATCGCGTACATGCATCGGCTCGGGTTCTACACGCTGAAGGAATTCGATTTCCCGCACAAGCGCGCGGCGCTCACGGTGATCGAGCGCGATACGTTCTTTGACACTTTCCGGTTGCCGTGACGGGGCGGGCGCGCGGCGTCGGTGCGACGGCGTGCGCGGTCTTGCGATGCGTACGCATCGGCCGTCCGGCATATGGACCGTGCGGCCTGCGTCATGAAGAATGGGTACCTCTCTCATCGACGACAGGCCGGCAGCATGAATCAGACATCCTCGACAACGTGGGACGCAACGGCGAATTCGCCCCCCGCCAAATTGACATATGCCAGCATATGTCTAGAATGGGCGCATCGTACTCCCGTGGAGTGGCTCATGCGCACCGTTTCCATTTTCAAGAACGCCCGTAACCAGGCAATCCGCATCCCGAAGGACATGGAGTTCGAGGGTGTCACCGAACTCGAGATCCGCCGCGAGGGCGACACGCTGCTGTTGCGACCGGTACGTCCCACGTGGCTGTCGTTTGCGAACGAACCGCTGGCCGATGCCGATTTCCTGGCCGAACGCCCGGCCGTCATCGAGTCCGGTCGCTTCGACCTGTCCGGCGATGCCGATGCACCGGCGGGGTCCAACCGGTGACTACGCTCTACATGCTCGATACGAACATCTGTTCGTTCATCATGCGCGAGCGGCCGCCCGTGGTGCTGTCGCGGTTGCAGTCGTGCGTCAACGCACAGCACCGGATCGTCGTGTCGGCCATTACCTACGCCGAGATGCGCTTTGGCGCGGTGGGCAGGAAAGCGTCGCCGAAGCATGCGGAGCTCGTCGCGGCCTTTGTTTCGCGACTCGACGGCGTGCTGTCGTGGGATTCGGCGGCGGTCGACGCCACCGCCGCGATTCGCGCGGATCTTGCCGTGCGCGGCACGCCGATCGGCGCGAACGATGCGTCGATCGCCGGACATGCGATCGCGGCCGGCGCGGTGCTCGTGACGAACAATGGGCGTGAATTCGATCGTGTCGCGGGGTTGTCGCTGGAAGACTGGCTAGTCTGAGCACCAGCTTCATTGAGCATGTACAGCCCCGACATCGGAGAGTGGCGTACTTGAGCATCAACGAGGATTGCTTGTTCGCTTTTTTATCTGCGTATACAAAAAATGTACACGCGCTAAAAAGTGAACATGCTCGGCCAAGTCATTGATATAAAAAGTATTTTACGCGAAAGGGCAACGTTCGCTTTCCTCGCGCGCGAAAAATCGACGTGGAATACGCAGGTTTGCGTGTCCATGGCGTTCGCGGCAATCGTCCAGATGGCCGGCCCTCGTTGTCGCGAGTCACGTCACATATGGCAACTTCTGGTTGCTACCGCCACGACTATCCATCTGCCCGGTTGCCGTCGAATCAACTATCGTTGCCTGCATATTTTCCACCGCACTTCAGGAGACGACACCGTGACGCACAGCGTGATCCCCGCAGGCCTCGCCGACGAAATGATCGAGATCCGGCACCGCATCCATGCCCATCCCGAACTCGGTTTCGAGGAATTCGCGACGAGCGACCTCGTCGCCGAGCAGTTGCAGTCGTGGGGCTACACCGTGCATCGCGGGCTCGGCGGCACCGGCGTCGTCGCGCAGCTGACAGTGGGCGAGGGCAAGCAGCGCCTCGGCCTGCGCGCCGACATGGACGCGCTGCCGATCCACGAAGCGACGGGCCTGCCGTACCAGAGCACGATCCTCGGCAAGATGCACGCGTGCGGCCACGACGGCCACACGGCGATGCTGCTCGCGGCCGCGAAGCATCTCGCGCGCGCGCGCCGCTTCTCAGGCACGCTGAACCTGATTTTCCAGCCGGCCGAGGAAGGGCTCGGCGGCGCGAAGAAAATGCTCGACGAAGGGCTGTTCGACCAATTTCCGTGTGACGCGATCTTCGCGATGCACAACATGCCGGGCTTCCCGACCGGCAAGTTCGGCTTCCTGCCCGGGCCGTTCATGGCGTCGTCGGATACCGTCGTCATCGACGTGCAGGGCCGCGGCGGCCACGGTGCGGTGCCGCACCGGGCGATCGATCCCGTCGTCGTGTGCGCGCAGATCGTGCTGGCGTTGCAGACGATCGTATCGCGCAACGTGTCGCCGCTCGACATGGCGATCATCACGGTCGGCGCGATCCACGCGGGCGATGCGCCGAACGTGATTCCCGATCGCGCGCAGATGCGTCTGTCGGTGCGTGCGCTGAAGCCCGACGTACGCGACCTGCTCGAAACGCGCATCAACGAGGTCGTGCATGCGCAGGCGGCCGTGTTCGGCGCGACGGCGACGATCGATTACCAGCGCCGCTATCCGGTGCTCGTGAACGATGCGGAGATGACGGCGTTCGCGCGCGGCGTCGCACGCGAATGGGTCGGCGAAGCCAATCTGATCGACGGGATGGTGCCGCTTACCGGTAGCGAGGATTTCGCGTTCCTGCTCGAGAAGCGGCCGGGGTGCTACCTGATCGTCGGCAACGGCGACGGAGAAGGTGGCTGCATGGTGCACAACCCCGGCTATGACTTCAACGATGCCGTGCTGCCGACCGGTGCGTCGTACTGGGTGAAGTTGGCCGAGGCGTTTCTGGTGTGATGGAGGATGCGAGACATGCGGCACTGGGCCGACTATCTACCCCGCCGGCGCTCACGTTGTGTTTTACCGCGAAACGGATGAAACCATCGACGTCATCCGTGTCCTGTATCAGCGGATGACATCGAACGAAATCTGTAGCCGCGCACGTCGAATGCTGTAGTTGCTACACGGCAGCACTCAATTCCGACAGGCTTTGTGCCACCTCATGCAGGCATGAGATCGACCGTTCAGAACACTTCCCCACCGAACAGCGCCACGACCGCATCCGGATTCGACGGCCAGTACATGTGCATGTACGTCGCGACGATCGCGCCCGCGCGATAAACGGCTTCGCCGCTGCCGGCCTCGCCATCGGGCCGGGCCGCGGCCGCGACCGGCGTCAACGGCGTATCCAGCCGCGAATAATGAAACGTATGGCCACGCATCGGCCCGGTGCGCGTATCGAGCTCCTGCATGCCCAGTGCCGCGAACCGGCGCTGCATCGTCGCATGCCCCGGCAGCAGGCCGAGCATCGGCGCCGTCGAGCCATCCACGTCGGTCAGCGACTCGCACAAATACACCATCCCGCCGCATTCCGCGACGATCGGCCGGCCGGCTGCCGCATGCGCGCGAATCGTCCGAGCCGTCACGGCATTTCCGGCAAGCGTCGCCGCATGCAGTTCCGGATAGCCGCCCGGCAAAAACAGCGCGTCGCAATCGTCGGGCACGGGTTCGTCGGCGAGCGGCGAGAAGAACCGCAGCTCGGCACCGAGCGTATCCAGCAACGCGAGATTGGCCGGGTAGATGAACGAAAACGCCGCATCGCGCGCCACCGCGATCCGCTTGCCGGCCAGCGCGTGCGGCAGCGGCGCGGCAACGTCCGGTTCGGCGAACGAGACGGCAGGCGGCAACTTGGCGACGGCGGTTTGCGCGAGCACGTCGGCCGCGCGATCGAGCCGCGCATCGAGATCGTCGATATCGGCCGGCTGGTGCAGCCCGAGATGCCGCTCCGGCAGCGCGATGCCCGCATCGGCCGGCACGTGCCCGAGCCAGCGCAGGTCGTCGGGCAATGCCTGTTGCAGCAACTCCGCGTGCCGTGCCGACCCGACGCGGTTCGCCAGCACGCCGTGAAACGGCACTTCGGGCCGGAACCGCGCGAGCCCGAAGGCGACCGCCGCGAACGTCTGCGCCATCGCCTTCGCCGAAATCACCGCGACGACCGGCACGCCGAACGCGACCGCGAGATCGGCGCTGCTCGGCGTGCCGTCGAACAGTCCCATCACGCCTTCGATCAGGATCAGATCGGCGTCGCGTGCGGCGTCGGCGAGCAGCGCGCGGCAACCGGCCTCGCCGACCATCCCGAGGTCGAGCGCATGCACGGGTGCGCCGCTCGCGCGTTCGAGCAGCATCGGATCGAGAAAATCGGGCCCGGTCTTGAACACGCGCACGCGGCGGCCGAGCCGGCGGTGCAGCCGCGCGAGGCCGGCCGTCACCGACGTCTTGCCCTGTCCGGACGCGGGCGCGCTGACGAACAGCGCGGGGCAGGCCGGCATGCTCAGAACTCCACGCCGCGCTGCGCCTTCACGCCTTGTTCCTTGTACGGATGCTTGACGAGCCGCATTTCGGTGACGAGATCGGCCGCATCGATCAGCGCATCGGGCGCGTGCCGCCCGGTGACGACGACGTGCACCGACTCCGGTCGGGCCGTGAGCGTCGCGAGTACTTCGTCGAGCGGCAGGTATTCGTACTTCAGCACGGTGTTCAGCTCGTCGAGGATCACCATCCGGTAGTCGCCGCTTTCGATCATCCGGCGCGCTTCGTCCCAGCCCTTGCGCGCAGTCGCGATATCGGCGTCGCGGTTCTGCGTGTTCCACGTATAGCCGTCGCCCATCGTCACGAAATCGCACTCCGCGACCGCGCCGAGGAAGTCGCGCTCGGATGTATGCAGCGCGCCCTTGATGAACTGCACGACGCCGAGCCGCATCCCGTGGCCGAGCACGCGTACGGCCATCCCGAACGCGGCCGTGCTCTTGCCCTTGCCGTTGCCGGTGTGGACGATCAGCAGGCCTTTCTCATGCGTGGCGGCGGCCTGCTTTTTCTCGTGGCCGGCGCGGCGGCGTTCGGCCATCCGCTGATGGGATTCGGAATCGGTCTTCATCGGAAATCGTCCTCTCGAAAGCGAAACAATGAGTTCAGAGCGGGCCGGCGAGCGCGACCGTCACGCCGCCCAGAATGGATTTGGGGCCGAGCAGCCGGCCGTGCGGCGCGGCGAGCTGCGCGCACGGCTCGGCCACGCCCGCGATGCCGAAGCGGGCCAGCGCGGCGTCCGACGGGCCGCTCGCGGCCAGTTCCGGATGGCTCGCGAGTTGCGCCGCGTCGAACGCGACGAGCGGCCAGCCACGGCGCGCGCACAGCGTGCGCAGCGCACGGGCGCGCGCCTTGTCGGCGAGCGTCGCGACGAGCGCCGGTTCGGCGGCCGGATAGCGCGCGAGCGCGGCGCGGATCGCGGCATCGAGTTGCGCGGCCGTGACGCCCGCGCGAAAACCGACACCGAGCGCGATGCGCATCATGCGCGGCCGCCGAGCGCCGCACGCACCGCCGGATCGTCGGCGAGCGCCGCGACGCGGCCGATCACGACGATCGCCGGCGAACCGATACCGGTTTCCGAGATGCGATCGACGAGCGTATCGAGCGTCGCGAGCACGTGGCGCTGTTCGGGGCGCGTCGCGTTCTCGATCGCCGCGCACGGCGTGTCGCCGGGCAGGCCGCCGTCGCGCAGCGCCGCGGCAATCGCGTCGAGCCGGCGGACGCCCATGTAGATCACGATCGTCATGCGGGTGGCCGCGAGTGCGCGCCAGTCGGGCTCGTCGGCCCCCGCGCCGTGGCCCGTGACGAAGATCACGCCTTGCGCGTCGCCGCGGTGCGTGACCGGGATGCCGAGCGCGGCCGGCGCGGCGATGCCCGCGGTAATGCCGTTGACGACTTCCGCCGGAAAACCTGCCGCACCGAGTGCGATCAGCTCCTCGCCGCCGCGGCCGAACACGAACGGATCGCCGCCCTTGAGCCGGGCGACGCTGCGGCCCGCGCGCAGGTGCGCAAGCATCGTGGCGACGATCGCCTCCTGCGGCGTCGACGCATGGCCGCCACGCTTGCCGACGTGCTCGATCAGCGCATCGGCGCGCGCGTGACGCAGCACGTCGGGGTTCACGAGATCGTCGACGAGCAGCACGTCGGCCGCGCCGATCGCGCGCACGGCCCTGAGCGTCAGCAGGTCGGCGTCGCCGGGGCCGGCGCCGATCAGCCACGCGCGGCTCATCGCGCGCGGCACGGCGCACACCGTGTCGAAACAGTGGAACAGGGAAGGCGGGCGGCACATCGGCGGCCGGCGGGCAGGCATTGCATGTCGGATCGGGCGAAACCCGCGCGAACGCGGTGGAATGCGCACCCCATCCGTTCCCCGCGGATCGGGCGTTCGGCGAGCATCGCGCTCGCCCCTTGCGTCGGCCGGTATCCGGGCTGGCCGCTTGCCAGGCCGCAGCCTTCCCGCCCGATCGAAGGGCAGTGGCATCGCGGGCGGCCTGGGCGCACGCGCGGGAAAGCGCGTTGCGCGGGCGGCGTACCGTTGCGGGGACAGCACAGGCCGGGCGGATGTCCGCCTCCTGTTTCCCGTTTAACTGCAGGCGCGGAACGCGCATGCGAGCACCGAACGCGGCGCATACGATAGCACAGCGACCGACCCGCGCGAACCCGCTGCGGGGGGCAGGATGCGGCCTCCCGCGTGGGCGCGCGGCCGCGGCGAACGCCCGGCGGCGGCCCGTTTTGCCTTGACGCTCCCGGCCCCGCCGCCTACACTCGCACGCGTTTTGGTGCTCGCGCGCGCCGCTCCGGCACGCGCAGTTAAACGGGAAACAGGGAGCCTGCCTGCACCGCAGTCGAGCCAACCTGTGCTGCCCCCGCAACGGTAAGCGAACGCGTCGCGCGCAAGCGCCACGCAGCGCCGCTTCGCCGCATGCCATGCGCATGCGGACGACCGCCACTGGATGCGACGCATCCGGGAAGGCGAAGCGGCGTGTTCGTCAGCCCGGATACCGGCCTAAACGTTGGGGTTCAGCGCCGCGGGGAGGCGGCGCATCGTCCACGGCCGCAGCCGGCCCGACGCCCGGTGTTCGACGCTTGCTCCGCCCATCTGCCGCCGCACGTGCGCGGCCGGCGCGGCGAACGGCAGGCGGCGCGGGCGAGGCCGGCGGCAGCCGTGTTGGCATTCACGATGTCGACCGTTCGCAAGGAAGCACCATGCCCGATTCGTTGTTCCGCCTGTCGCGCGGCTGTCCGCGCGGATCACGCGGCGATCTTCCTGCGCGTCGCCCGATGAATTACCACGCCGCCACCGACGCGACGATCCCGTCCTGATTCCCTCTTCGACACCGGACCTACCATGACCCTACGCAAGCTGCCCGTCACGATCGTCACGGGCTTTCTCGGCAGCGGCAAGACGACGCTGATGCGCCACATCCTGCAGCACGCCGAAGGCCGCCGCATCGCGGTGATCGTCAACGAATTCGGCGAGCTCGGCATCGACGGCGAAATCCTCAAGGGCTGCGGCATCGGCTGCGACGATGCCGACGGCGCGCAGGGCGAAGCATCGGGCCAGCTGTACGAACTCGCGAACGGCTGCCTGTGCTGCACCGTGCAGGAAGAGTTCTATCCGGTGATGGAGGCGCTCGTCGAGCGCCGCGCGGATATCGACCACGTGCTGATCGAGACGTCGGGTCTTGCGCTGCCCAAGCCGCTCGTGCAGGCGTTCAACTGGCCGACGATCCGCAACAGCTTCACGGTCGACGCGGTCGTGACCGTCGTCGACGGGCCGGCCGCCGCGAGCGGCCAGTTCGCGGAAAACCCGCAGGCCGTCGACGCGCAGCGTCGCGCCGATCCGAACCTCGACCACGAATCGCCGCTGCACGAACTGTTTGCTGATCAACTGTCGTCCGCCGATCTCGTGATCGTGAACAAGGCCGACCTCGTCGACGACGCCGAGTTCGCGCAGATCGAAACCGCGATCCGCGAAGAAATCCCGCCGCAGGTGAAGATCGTGCGCGCGACGCGCGGTGAGCTCGATCTCGCGATGCTGCTCGGCCTCGAATCGGCATCGGAGGAAACGATCCACCTGCGCCACGATCATCACGGCTCGGCCGACGACGGCGATCACGATCACCATCACGACGACTTCGACTCGGTGGTCGTGTCCGGCGACGCCGGCACGCGCGAAGCGACGATCGCCGCGTTGCAGCGGGTGGTCGAAACGCACACGATCTACCGCGCGAAAGGCTTCGCCGCGCTGCCCGGCGCGCCGATGCGGCTCGTGATCCAGGGCGTCGGCCGCCGTTTCGACAGCTATTTCGACCGCCGCTGGCAGGACGGCGAAACGCGCGCGAGCCGCTTCGTGCTGATCGGCGAGGATCTCGACGCGGCCGTGCTGCAACGTGCGTTCGACGCCGCGTGCGCGGCCGAGCCGCAACAGGCGTAACGCACGATGCATCTGTTGCGCACCACGCCGGGCGGCTTCGTCGACGATACGCAGGGCGTCGTCCGGATCGACCAGCAGCCGGCCGACATCGTGATCCTGAGTTCGGCCGACACGACGCTGTCGCTGCTCGCGAGCGTCGTGCCGCACTTGCCCGAAGGATTCCCGAGCGTGCGGCTCGCGAACGTCACGTTCCTGCGGCAGCCGGCGTCGGTCGATTTCTACGTCGACGACGTGCTGCGCCACGCGAAGACGGTCGTGATCGATCATCTCGGCGGCGAAGCGTACTGGCCGTACGGGATCGAACAGGCCGTGTCGCTCGCGTCGAAGCGCGGGCAGCAGCTCGCGATGTTTTCGGGCGACCTGCAGGAGGACCCGAATCTCGTCGCGAAGAGCACGGTCGAGGCCGAGCTGTGCCGGCTGTGGTGGCGCTACCTGCGCGAAGGCGGTGTGCACAACGCCGACGCGCTGCTGCGCAGCATCGCGTTTCACACCCTCGGATTCGGTGAAGCGCCCGAACCGCCGCGCCCGCTGCCGGCCGCCGCGCTGTATCACCCGGCGCGCGACCGTGCGAGCGTCGACGACTGGCGGCCGCGCTGGACGCCCGGCGCGCCGGTCGTCGCGATCCTGTTCTATCGCGCGCACTGGCAGGCCGCGAACACGGCCGTGTTCGATGCGCTGGCCGATGCATTGACAGACGAAGGGCTGAATCCGCTGCCGATCGCGGTGACGTCGTTGAAGGACGCGGTGAGCCGCGAGGTCATCACGCAACTGTGCGATGCGCATGGTGTCGCGCTCGTGCTGAACACCACCGCGTTCGCGGCCGGCGCGATCGACAGCCCCGAGCCCGACGTGCTGGCCGGCGACGCGCCGGTGCTGCAGGTGATCCTGTCCGGCGGCAATCGCGACGCGTGGGTGGCCGACAACCAGGGGCTGCACGCCCGCGACATCGCGATGCATGTCGCGCTGCCCGAAGTCGACGGGCGCATCGTCACGCGCGCGGTGAGCTTCAAGGGGCTCGCGTATCGTTGCGCGCACACCGAAGTCGACGTCGTGCGCTACCAGCCGGATGCGGAGCGGATCGCGTTCGTCGCGGCGCTCGCGCGCGGCTGGTGCCGGCTGCGCACGCTGGATAACGCCGACAAGCGCATCGCGCTGATTCTCGCGAACTATCCGCAAAGCGAAGGGCGGATCGGCAACGGCGTCGGGCTCGACACGCCCGCATCCGCGCTGCGCGTGCTTGCGGCGCTGCGCGATGCGGGCTATACGGTAGCCGACCTGCCGCCCGACGGCGACGCACTGATCGCGCAACTCACCGAAGGCGTGACCAACGATCCCGCCGTGCGCACGCTGCGGCCCGCGTTTCAGAGTTACGCGCTGGCCGATTACGTCGCGCGTTTCGCGCGGCTGCCGGCGGCCGTGCGCGACGCGCTGAACGAACGCTGGGGGCCGCCCGAAGCGGACCCGACGCTGCGGCAACAGCGCTTCACGATCGCCGGCTGGCGCGCGGGCAACGTGTTCGTCGGCATCCAGCCGTCGCGCTCGCGCGACGAGAACGACTACGCGAGCTACCACGATGCCGACCTCGTGCCGCCGCACGCGTATCTCGCGTTCTATTTCTGGCTGCGCGATGCGTATCGCGTCGACGCGGTCATCCATCTTGGCAAGCACGGCAACCTCGAATGGCTGCCGGGCAAGAGCGTCGCGCTGTCCGACGCGTGCTGGCCCGACCTGACGCTCGGGCCGCTGCCGCACCTGTATCCGTTCATCGTCAACGATCCGGGCGAGGGCAGCCAGGCGAAGCGGCGCGCGCAGGCGGTGATCGTCGATCACCTGATGCCGCCGCTCACGCGCGCGGAAAACTACGGTCCGCTGCAGGATCTCGAACGGCAGGTCGACGAATACTACGAGGCGCTGATGGTCGACGCGCGACGCGCGAAGCTGCTGCGCAGGACGATCCTCGCGACGATCGCCGAGCATCGCCTGCACGACGAGCTGAGCGTGTCGCCGCCGCGCGATGCGGGAGACGAGGATGCGCTGCTCACGCGCGTCGATGCGTGGCTGTGCGAGTTGAAGGAAGCGCAGATTCGCGACGGGCTGCACGTGTTCGGCGCGTCGCCGGTCGAGCGCCAGCGGCGCGACACGCTGCTCGCGCTCGCACGCTTCCCGATTGGAGACGGCAAGGGCGAACGGGCCGGCCTGATCGGCGCGCTCGCGCGCGATCTCGCGCTTGGCGACGATTTCGACCCGCTTTCGGCCGACTGGGCCGCACCGTGGACCGGGCCGCGTCCGGCCGTGCTGCAAACGCTCGACGCGTCGCCGTGGCGTCATGCCGGCGATACGCGCGAGCGGCTCGAACGGCTGGCGCAGCATTGGCTCGACGTCGTGTGCGGAGCCGCTTCGGAGGATCCCGGCCTCGACATTCCGCCGGCCGGCGAATGGCCGCATACGCTCGCGGTGCTCGAACGCGTGCGTTCGACGCTGTTGCCCGCGCTCGACGCGTGCGGCAGCGAGGAAATGCGGCAGTTGCTGCGCGGGCTCGACGGCCGCTTCGTGCCGCCGGGGCCGAGCGGTTCGCCGTCGCGCGGCCGTCCCGACGTACTGCCCACGGGCCGCAATTTCTACTCGGTCGATACGCGCGCGGTGCCGACGCAGGCCGCGTGGTCGCTCGGATTGAAATCCGCGCAGCAACTGATCGAACGCCATCTGCAGGATCACGGCGACTATCCGCGCGCGATCGGGCTGTCGGTCTGGGGGACGGCCACGATGCGCACCGGCGGCGACGACATCGCGCAGGCGTTCGCGCTGATCGGCGTGCGGCCGAAATGGGCGCACGGCAGCCATCGCGTGACCGACTTCGAGATTTTGCCGATCGAGATCTTCGACCGGCCGCGCATCGACGTGACGCTGCGCGTGTCGGGTTTCTTCCGCGATGCGTTCCCGAACCTGATGCACCTGTTCGACGCGGCCGTGCAGGCGGTTGCCGCGCTCGACGAGCCCGAGGAACTGAACCCGATCCGCGCGCGCATCGAGCGCGAACGTGCGAAATGGATCGCGCAGGGCGTGGCGCCCGACGAAGCACGGCGCCGCGCCGGCTGGCGCGTGTTCGGTGCGCGGCCGGGCAGCTACGGCGCGGGCCTGCAGGACCTGATCGACCAGCGCCGCTGGCAGACCGACGCCGATCTCGCGGATGCCTACCGCCAATGGGGCGGCCATGCATACGCGCAGAACAGCGCGGGCGACGCGGCGCCCGACGTGTTCGGCGCGCGGCTCGCGACGATCGACGTCGTCGTGCAGAACCAGGACAGCCGAGAGCACGACATCCTCGATTCGAACGATTACTACCAGTTCCAGGGCGGAATGACGGCGGCGGTGCGGCACCTGTCCGGGCAGCAGCCGAGCGTCTATCACGGCGATCATGCGAACCCGGTCGCGCCGAAGATGCGCACGCTGCGCGAGGAAATCGCGCGCGTGATCCGCTCGCGCGTCGTCAACCCGAAATGGCTCGACGGCGTGAAGCGTCACGGCTACAAGGGCGCGGCCGAACTCGCCGCGACCGTCGATTACCTGTACGGCTATGACGCGACCGCACGCGTGCTGTCCGATCACCAGTACGCGCTCGTCGCCGACGCGTACCTGTTCGACGACGCCACCCGCGCGTTCGTCGAACGGCACAACCCGAAGGCGCTGCACGGCATCTGCGAGCGCTTCGTCGAAGCGATGCAGCGCGGGCTGTGGCAGCAGCCGGGCCCCTATCGCGAGCGGATCGAGGCGATCTGGCTCGCCAGCGAACAACGCCAGGAAGGAGGACGGCGATGACCGATCCGACGACACACCGCGCCCGCGCGGTTTTTCCGTTTGCGGCGCTCGTCGCGCAGGACGCGTTGCAGCAGGCGCTGCTGCTTGCCGCGATCGACCCGTCGCTCGGCGGCGTGCTCGTCAGCGGGCCGCGCGGCACCGCGAAATCGACGGCCGCGCGCGGCCTCGCGGAGCTGTTGCCGCAAGGGCAGTTCGTCACGCTGCCGCTGTCGGCGAGCGACGAGCAGGTGACGGGCACGCTCGATCTCGCGCACGCGCTCGCCGAAAACGGCGTGCGCTTCCGGCCCGGCCTGCTGGCTCGCGCGCATCTCGGCGTGCTGTATGTCGACGAAGTGAACCTGCTCGCCGACGGACTCGTCGATACGCTGCTCGACGTCGCCGCGAGCGGCGTGAATATCGTCGAGCGCGATGGCGTGTCGCACGCGCACGACGCGCGCTTCGTGCTGGTCGGCACGATGAATCCCGAGGAGGGCGAGTTGCGCCCGCAACTGCTCGACCGCTTCGGGCTGATGGTCGAGCTGGAGAACTGCTTCGACGCCGCGCAGCGCGAGCGGATCGTGAAGGCGCGCCTTGCGTTCGATCTCGATCCGGACGCGTTTCGCGCGCGTCACGCGGCGGCCCAACGCGAACTTTCGGACCGGATTCATGCGGCGCGTGCACGGCTGCCGGCGTTGGATTTCGACGATGCGGTCCATGCGCGCGTCAGCATGCTGTGCATCGACGCGGCCGTCGACGGATTGCGCGCCGATCTCGTGATGCTGCGCGCCGCGCGTGCGCTGGCCGCGCTGGAGCAGGCCGACGCGGTGACGGTGTCGCATGTGGCGCGCGTGGCCGACGCCGTGCTGCGGCATCGGCGCCATGCGGGGCCGCCGCCGTCGCAGCAATCGTCGCGGCAAGGTGATGAGCGCGACGATCGTTTGCGGTCGGATAACCCGCGGCAGCCTGACAAACAACAGGGCGACACCGACGACACGGAGGCCGACGCGTCCGCATCGCAGGGCGACTGGGGCTACCTGCCGCCCGAGCCGGTCGGGTTGCGCGACGTGAAAAGCGTGGTGCCGCTGCCGCTAAAAAAACGCTGAGCCATCGAGCCGGCGCCGCCGCGAACGCGATTCGCGGTCCTCGATGGCAGTCAGGCGCCGCCGCGCGCGTGCCGGGCACGGTGCGCGCCGGCACGGCCGTCGCGTGGCCGGCGACGCTTGCCGCGAAACGCGGCGGCCCGCTGCATCGCGAGCATCTGCGCTACGGGAAGCGCGCGGGCACGCCGCACGCGCTGCATTGCTTCGTGCTCGACTGTTCGGCGTCGATGTTGTCGCACGAGCGGCTCGCGCTCGCGAAGGGGCTGATCGTCGCGTATTTCGATCAGGCTGCGCGCGCACGTGTCGAAACCGCGCTGGTCTGCTTCGGCGGCAACGGCGCCGCGCGGCGCTTCGGCCCGGCCGTGCCGCGCTGGTGGAACGCGCGCTGGCTCGAACCGGTCGACGGCGGCGGCGGCACGCCGCTCGCGGACGGCATCGCGACCGCCGCGCAGCTGCTCGCCCGCGACGCGCGGCGCGAGCCCGGCAAAACGCGCTGGCTGTGGGTGCTGTCCGACGGGCGCACGCGCGAGATGCCGGCCAAACCCGCGGCGGCCGATCACGTCGTGTTCGTCGACTTCGACGATGCGGCCGTGCGAATCGGGCAGGGTGCGCGGCTCGCCGCGGCGTGGGGCGCGCAGTGGGTGACGGCCGACGCGCTTCGCACGGATCTCGCCGGCTGATGGCCGGCCGGCGGTGCGCTATGATCGCCGCTTCTGCTTCCGCCCACTGGAACCTCCCGCCATGCAAGTACTGGTCGATGCCGACGCGTGTCCGGCCGTCATCAAGGACATGCTGTTTCGCGCCGCGCGTCGTGCCGAAATCCGCGTGACGCTGGTCGCGAACCAGTTTCTGCGTACGCCGCCGTCGCCGTTCATCAAGGCCGTGCAGGTGCCGGCCGGCTTCGACGTGGCCGACGCGCGCATCGTCGAGCTGGCGGAACCCGGCGACCTCGTGATCACCGCCGACATCCCGCTGGCCGCCGCCGTGCTCGACAAGGGCGCGCATGCGCTCGACCCGCGCGGCAACTGGTTCAGCCGCGAGAACATCGAGGAACGCCTGTCGACGCGCGCGATGATGGACCAGTTGCGCAGCGCGGGCATCGACACGGGCGGGCCGGCGCCGTTCAGCGCGCGCGACGGCAAGACGTTCGCGTCGCAGCTCGACCGGTTCCTCGCGCGGCACGGCAAGCCGTGACGTCACGCGTCTGCGCCCGGTCAGGATGCAGGTTCGCGCCGACGCTGCTATCGTGTGGCCCGAACCCCAGCACAGGAGCGCACGCGTGTCACCGACCCAACTTCTCGTTCCGACCTACACCCAGATGCTGCGCGCCCAGTCCGCGTGGCTCGACAAGGCCGTCGCCCACCGGCAGGCCGCCGGCGACGAACCCGACGCGGCGATGACGCTGAGGCTCGCGCCCGACATGTATCCGCTCGCCGCGCAGGTGCGCTTCTCGTGTTTCCAGGCGATGGAGCCGGTGCACCGGCTGCGCGGCGAACCGCTGCCGGCGGCATTGCTCGCACTGCGCGAGGCGGGCTGGAACGCCGATGCGCAACCCGGCTCGCCGGCCGATGCGCAGGCGATCATCGCCGGCACGCTCGCCTTTCTCGGGGAACTCGCACCGGATGCGCTCGATGGCGGCGCTGCGCTGCCGATCTCGCTCGAGATGCCGAACGGGATCGCGTTCGACATGACGGGCGAACAGTACGCGCGCGACTGGGCGCTGCCGCAGTTCTACTTTCACGCGATCGCCGCGTACGCGATCCTGCGCCATCACGGCGTCGAACTCGGCAAGGCCGATTACGTGCCGCACATGCTCGCGTACGTGCGGCCGGGCACGATTCCGCAGGGTTAAGCCGGCCCCCGGGCGGCCGCGAAGCGACATGACACGTGCTCTGTTCATCTGGAGCCGCAACCGGCTGCGCAGCCCGACGGCCGAAGCGGTGTTCGCCGCGTGGCCGGGCATCGAAACCGACTCCGCGGGCCTCGCGCCCGACGCGGACGTGCGGCTGTCCGCCGAGCAGCTCGACTGGGTGGACATCGTGTTCGTGATGGAGCGCGCGCACAAAGCGCGACTGTCGGCGCAATTCGGTGCGCGTCTGAAGCACCGGAAGATCGTCTGCCTCGACATCCCCGACCGCTATGCGTTCATGCAGCCCGAACTCGTCGCGCTGCTCGAACGCAAGGCCGGCCCGTTCCTGCGCGGGTAGTCGCCGCAATCCGTGCCCGAGCCTGCGCCGGTATCGACTTCAGCGAAGCGGCTCGCTGACGAACGCAGAAAAACAGTCGAGCCGCAGCAGCTCGATGATCTTGCGTGTCGGCACGCTCGCCCGTAGCGTGTCGAGCCGGTCGACCGCGAACCACTTGCAGCGGGCGATCTCGTTGCTCGCGCGCGGCGTGAGGTGCGCCGGCACGTCGGCCACGAACACGTGATGCAGCTTCGTCAGCCCGCCGAACTGCACCGCGTAGTCGAGCGCGAGCCCCTCGAGCTGCGTTTCCTCGACAAGTTCCCGCCGCGCGGCTTCGAGCGGAGTCTCGCCGCGCCGGATCGTGCCGCCCGGCAGCGACCAGCGCGCCGCGGTGCGCGCGACCAGCAGCACGCTGCTGCGCTGGCGGCACACGATCGTGGCGCGTTCCTTGATGACGGCGAGGGTATCCGGCCCGGTGCTCATGTTCTGGCAAGACAGATGCTGAATCGTGGAGAGAAGTCACGCCGGCGGCCGTTGTCCGACAGCAGGCGGCGACGGCATGCAAGCCGCCGCGCCGATGTTACCGGCCGTTCGTGACAGTTCCGTGCGCCGCGGTCGCCCCACGGAACGGACGACAGCTCAAGCGTGCGTGTAGATCCCGCTGCGCGCCGGCTTCGCGTGGCGCGAATGACGGCGCTTGTGAACGGCACGCCGGTGATGAGGCGACGGCGCGGTGACATGCCGGCGTGCAGGCGCGGGGCGGGCGGTGGGTGCGGCAGCGTGCGGCGCGGCGGCCGGCATCCCGGTTTGTCCTTCGCCGAAATGGAAAGTCTGGTTTTGCGCGTGCGCGACGCCCAGCATCGACGCCAGCACGAAGGCCGCGAGCCACACTCGTTTCATGAATATTCCGCCTGTGTCGTTCGGGATGAACGTGGTCCGTCAGCTTAGCGAACGGCGGGGCGCCACCGCAACCGGCCCGCGTTCGATGTCGTCCCCCTTGCGCGCGGCGACGTGAGCCGCGCCGGGGCCGGGTGCATCCGGGCTTGACAACGCAATTCCTGAGTGTGAATATAAATTCACATACAAGAATTATTCGCCGAATCGGAGAAGCGGCGCGCAAGCGCCGGACCACCGGAACCGGCAGTCCGATCGACCGGAACCAGGAGCGAGACGCATGGCGGAACACGAGCAGCAGGGCGCGCTGGCGGGATTGCGCATCATCGATCTGTCGCGGGTGCTGGGCGGCCCGTACGCGACCCAGATCCTCGCCGACCACGGCGCGGAGGTGATCAAGGTCGAACCGCCGTCCGGCGACGAGACGCGCACGTGGGGCCCGCCATTCGACGGCGATACCGCGTCGTACTTCCTCGGCGTGAATCGCAACAAGCTCGGCATCGCGCTCGACCTGACGCAGCCGGCCGATCGCGAGCGGCTGCTCGGCCTGCTCGAACACGCGGACGCGCTGGTCGAGAACTTCAGGATCGGCACGATGGAGCGCTGGGGGCTCGGGTTCGACGCGCTGCATGCGCGGTTTCCGCGCCTCGTTTATTGCCGCGTGTCGGGTTTCGGCGCGGATGGCCCGCTCGGCGGGTTGCCAGGCTACGACGCGGCCGTGCAGGCGCTCGCGGGGCTGATGAGCGTCAACGGCGAAGCCGGCGGTGCGCCGCTGCGCGTCGGCGTGCCGATCGTCGATCTCGTCACGGGGCTGAACGCGGCGCTCGGCGTGCTGATGGCGCTGCGCGAGCGCGATGCGAGCGGGCGTGGCCAGTTCGTCGAATCGACGCTGTTCGACTGCGCGCTGTCGATCCTCCATCCGCATACGCCGAACTTCTTTCATTCGGGCAACGCGCCCGTGCGCACCGGCAACGCGCATCCGAACATCACGCCGTACGACAGCTTTCCGACGGCGGGCGTCGACATCTTCCTGGCGGTCGGCAACAACGGGCAGTTCGCCGCGCTGTGCGACGTGCTCGGCACGCGCGACTGGCTCGACGATCCGCGTTTCCCCGACAACCGCACGCGCAGCCAGAACCGCGCCGCGCTGCGCGCGCTGCTCGAAACGGCGCTGGCCGCGCACGACGGCGCGACGCTCGCCGAGCACCTGATGCGCCGCGGCGTGCCGTGCGCGCCCGTGCTCGGGCTCGACGCGGCGCTCGACCATCCGCATGTCGCGCACCGGCGGATGAAGATCGAGCTGGGCCGGCATCGCGGCATCGCGTCGCCGATCAAGCTCGGCCGCACGCCGGCCACGTACCGGCGGCCGCCGCCCGCGCTGAACGAACATGCGGCGCAGGTGTTCGCGGACGACAACGGCAACGACGACCACCGCCGCACCTGACCGGCATCGCCGGCCGCCGGCCGTGCCGCCCGGCGGCGCACGGCCGCACGCGCCGGCACACCCCCGTTCGGACATCACGCCGGGCCGCGCATCGACACGCACCGACATGCGCACCGGCTGAAGAGGAGACGCATCATGCTCGCATGGATCGGCGCGGTCGCCATCGTCGCGCTGTTCGGCCTGATCATCACGAAGCGGTTGTCGCCGCTCGTCGCGCTGATCGTCGTGCCGGTGGCCGCGTCGCTCGCGGCCGGTTTCGGATTGCAGACCGGCAAGTTCGTCGTACACGGCGTACAGAACATCGGCCCGATCGCCGGGATGTTCGTTTTTGCGATTCTATTTTTCGGTATCCTCACCGATGCCGGCATGCTCGACCCGATCATCGCGGGCGTGCTGCGCGTGATCGGCTGCCATCCGCCGCGCATCGTGATGGGCTCGGCGCTGCTCGCGCTACTGATCCATCTCGACGGCTCGGGCGCGGTCACGTTTCTCGTCACGCTGCCGGCGATGATGCCGCTCTATACGCGGCTCGGGATGGATCGCCGCATCCTCGCATGCGTCGCGTCGATGGCGGCCGGCGTCAACTTCCTGCCGTGGGTCGGGCCGATGCTGCGCGCGTCGGCGGCGCTGCACATTCCCGGTTCGGCGATCTTCACGCCGATGATTCCGGTGCAGATCGTCGGGCTCGCGTTCGTGTTCGGCACCGCCTGGGTGCTCGGCGTGCGCGAGGCGAAACGGCTCGGGCTCGACCGCGCCGGCGCGGCCGCGCTCGCGATCGCGCCGCGCGAGCTGACCGACGCCGAACGCGCGTTGCGCCGGCCGGGACGCTTCGCGATCAACGTCGCGCTGACGCTCGTCGTGCTCGCCACGCTGGTGTCGGGCATCGTCGACCCGATGGTGATGTTCATGCTCGGCACGGTCGCCGCGCTGGTGATCAACTATCCGGACGTGCACGCGCAGCGCGAGCGGATCGACGCGCATGCGAAGGCCGCGCTGATGATGGCGAGCGTGCTGCTCGCCGCCGGCGCGTTCACCGGCATCATGTCCGGCACCGGGATGCTGAAGGCGATGGCCGAGGTCGTCGTCGCGCACGTGCCGGTCGAGCATGCGCGCCATATGCCGTTCGTGCTCGGGCTGCTGTCGATGCCGCTGAGTCTGCTGTTCGATCCCGATTCTTTCTACTTCGGCGTGCTGCCGGTGCTCGCGGAGAGCGGCAAGCTGCTCGGCGTGCCGCCGATCCAGATGGCGCAGGCCGCGCTGCTCGGCCAGATGACGACGGGCTTTCCGGTGAGCCCGCTCACGCCCGCGACGTTCCTGATCGTCGGCCTGACCGGCGTCGAGCTCGCCGAGCACCAGAAGTTCACGATTCCGTTCCTGTTCGCCGCCACCGTGCTGATGGTCTTCGCCGCGGTCGCGACGGGCCTGTTTCCACTGTGAGCGGCGCGGCCGTTCACGCTTTCCGGGAGAGCAGTCCATGCAGTTCGACCTGACCGACGACCAGCGCGCGATCGAAAGCGCGATCGAGAAAATCTGCGAACGCTTCGGCGACGACTACTGGCTCGAACGCGATCGCGCGGGCGGGTTTCCTGCCGATTTCCACGCGGCGCTCGCCGACGCCGGGTGGCTCGGCATCGCGATGGACCCGGCCTACGGCGGCGCCGGACTCGGGATGACCGAGGCGGCGCTGATGATGCGCACGATCAGCGCGTCGGGCGCCGGCCTGTCGGGCGCGTCGGCCGTCCACATGAACATCTTCGGGCTGAACCCGGTGCAGGTGTTCGGCAACGACGCGCAGAAGGCGCGCTTCCTGCCGCCGCTGATCGCCGGACGCGACAAGGCGTGCTTCGCGGTGACCGAGCCCGACGCCGGCCTCGACACCACGCACCTGAGCACGCAGGCGCGCCGCGACGGCGATTACTACGTGCTGAGCGGACGCAAGATCTGGATCTCGACCGCGCAGGTCGCGAACAAGATGCTGATCATCGCGCGCACGACGCCGCTCGATCAGGTCGCGAAACCGACCGACGGGCTGAGCCTGTTCTATACCGACCTCGACCGGGCGCGCGTCGAGGTGCGCGAAATCGACAAGATGGGCCGCAAGGCGGTCGATTCGAACATGTTGTTCATCGACAACCTGCGCGTATCGCGCGACGATCTGATCGGGAACGAAGGCGACGGTTTCCGCTATCTGCTGCACGGGCTGAACCCCGAACGGATCCTGATCGCCGCGGAGGCGATCGGGCTTGGGCAGGCCGCGTTGCGCCGCGCGACGCAGTATGCGTGCGAGCGCGTGGTGTTCGGCCGGCCGATCGGGCAGAACCAGTCGATCCAGCATCCGCTCGCGCAGGCGTGGATGCAGCTCGAGGCCGCGTGGCTGATGGTGATGAAGGCCGCGACGCGCTACGACGCCGGCCAGTCGTGCGGCGCGGAGGCGAACGCGGCCAAATACCTCGGCGCGGAAGCCGCGTTCCAGGCGTGCCAGACGGCGATCGCGACGCACGGCGGGATGGGGTATGCGAAGGAATACCACGTCGAGCGCTATCTGCGCGAGTGTATGATTCCGAGGCTCGCGCCCGTGAGTCCGCAACTGATCCTGTGCTACATCGCGGAGAAAGTGCTCGGGCTGCCGAAGTCGTACTGACCGTAGCGACCCGGCGGCCCGCCCGGCGCGCGGTTTCCCGTTCCGAATCAAGCGCTCGCCATGGACGTCAAACTCGTTGCCCGCACGCTCGACCTGTTCGAGCTGTTCGCCGCCGAACGGCGGCCGCTGCCGCTCACCGAACTCGCGCGCCTGCTCAACGTGCCGGCGTCGAGCTGCCTCGCGATGGCGCGCACGCTCGTGAGCCGCGGCTATCTGTACGAAGTGCGCAGGCGCGGCGGCTACTATCCGACGCGGCGCCTGCAGACGGTCGCCGCCGCGATCGACGCGACCGATCCGGTCGTCGACATCGTGCATCCGCATCTCGTCGCGCTACGCGACGCGAGCCGCGAAACGGCCGTCCTCGGCAAGATCCAGGGCGCGTCGGTCACGTATCTCGACGTCGTCGAATCCGAGCAGGCGATTCGCTATACGCGCCAGCCGGGCGAGCTGCGGCCGCTGCATGCGAACTCGATCGGCAAGGCGATCTTCGCGGAACTCGCGAGCGACGCGCAGCAGGCGCTCGGCGCGCAACTGCCGTTCGAACGCTTTACCGATGCGACGGTGGCCGACCTTCCGGCGCTCGTCGCGCAGACCGCGCGGTTTCGCGAACTCGGCTGGGCGGAGAACTTCGGCGAGAGCGCACCCGAGCTGTCGGCGATCGCGGTCGCGCTGACGCTCGACGGCGACTGGTACGGGCTGTCGGTCGTCGGGCCGACCGAGCGGATCCGCCAGCATCGCGACACGCATGCGGCGCTGCTCGTCGACGCGAAAGCGCGGCTGCAGGCCGAGCACGCGCGCGGGTAGGGCAGCGGCGCGCGTCGGCGCCGGCGGCGGGCCGTCGGCGGGGTGCGATCCCGCCACGCCGGCCACGGCCCGCCGCGCGTCACGCGCGAGCGTGTCGCCCCGTCACGACTTCACCCACACGCCGCCCGCGCTCGGGTTGTCGCCCTGCGTCCACCATTTCGCGCAATACTTCGCGCCCTGATACGTCACGCACGTGCCGCCCTGATAGGCGGTCGTCGCCGACCACGCGGGCGTGCCGCCGCTGACCGGCTTCCACACGGCCGCCTGGCCGGGCACGTCGCCCTGCGTCCACCACTGCGCCTGATACGTGGTGCCCTGGTAGGTGACCGTCGCGCCGGCCGTATAGACCTGGCCGGCCGCCCACGGTGCGCCCGGCTGCGGCGTGCCGCCGTCCGAGCCGCCGCCGTAGTTCGGGTCCTGCGTGACGCCCGCGCCCCACTTGCCGTCGAGCTTCTTGAAGATCGTCGCGAACGCGTACGGCTGCTGCGCGACGCCCGAGCAGGTCGGCGACGCATACGTGCCGCCGGACGGGCACGCCTGATCGCGGCCGACCGACCAGTTGCCGAAGAAGCCGTAGCCGTTCGCGATGGCCGCGTTGAGCACGGTCTGCGCATTCGCGAGCGTGAAGGTTTCGCCCTGCACGTCGTTGACGCCGATCATCGGCGTGACGCCGACCATCTGCCACAGCTGCGCGTTGGTCTTCGGCTGGCCTGCCGACTTGAACGCCGTGTCGAGCTGAGAATAGAGCGCCTGCGCGGCGCTGATCGCGGCGGCGCCCATGTCGATGTTCGCGGGGCCGTAATCCATCGCCATCACGTTGACCGCGTCGAACGCGGTCTTGTTCGCAATGGCTGCGTTGACGACGTTCACACCGTCCTGCGTGAGCCCGGTCGGCATCGTCGGCAGCGTCAGCGTCACGTGCAGCGGCTTGCCCTTCGCCGCGTAGTCGGCCTGCAGTTGCGCGACTGCCTGGAAGTTGCGCGCGATCGCCGCCGTGTCCTGCTGCGACGCGCCCTCGATGTCGAAGTCGATATGCGTGAGGCCGTACGTGTCGATCACCGTCTGGTACGCGGTCTTCAGCGCCGGAACCGTCGAGCAGGCCTGCATCAGCGGCGTGCCGTTCGCCCCGCCGAACGACACGGCGACCTCGCCGCCTTTCGCACGGTAGCTCGCGATCGACGTGGACAGCGCGGTCAGCAGCCCGCCGCTCGCGCCGTTGCCGATTGGCTGGACGCCGCCCCATGACGGCACGCAGCCGTTGCCCGCGACCACGAACGCGAGCGTGAACTGCTGGATGCCCTGGCGCACGCCGATCTGATCGACCAACGGTGTCGGATAAAGCGTCACGTCGACATAGGGCGCATAGACGCCGGCCCCTTGCGACACGCTCGCCATCGCGAGCAGACAACCCGCGGCAAACGCACGCGGAATGAAACGCGGCAACACATTGTTGTTCATTCTGTGTTCTCCAAGTGGAAGAGGGATACGCTGGCCTGCGTATCGTCGCCGGCAGGCAACGCACGTGTCCCGCCGGCGGCGTGCCTATCTTGGAGGATTCGCATCGAATAGGAAACTTAGTTGTTCTTCTTTTTGTTATTCGATTCCCGATACGTAACGAACTTGCCGGTTCGGTCGAAGATCGAAACGCGCGGAGGGCACTTTTTCCGATCGATCGCGCGACGCCGCGCGGATGGACCGGTTCCAGCGAACCGGCATGCCGATCAACGGCTCGCTCGCGCATGCGCATTCGTGCGAACGCCGCCGGATGCGACATGCGCAACCCGGCGGGCGCCACTGCGCTCAGCGATACCAGCGCGGCGTATAGACCCATTCGCGCGCGTTGCCGATCGCGAAGCGACGCGTCGTCGACGAACCGATGATCACCATCGTGCGCATGTCGACCTGGTCGCCGCGCAGCGCGCCGAGGGTCGTCGTCGAAAGCGTCGCGCCGGGCCGGCCGATGTCGCGGCCGAGCACGACCACCGTATCGGTCGCCCGATGCGCGCGCACGATATCGAGCGCACGGTCGAGCTGCCACGGCCGCGCGCGCGAAATCGGGTTGTAGAACGCCATCACGAGATCGGCTTGCGCGGCATGCCGCAGGCGCGTCTCGATCACGTCCCACGGCTTCAGGTTGTCCGACAGCGAGATCGCGCAGAAATCGTGGCCGAGCGGTGCGCCGGCCTGTGCCGCCGTCGCGAGCGACGCCGAGATGCCGGGCTCCACGCGCAGGTCGACCGCGGCCCACCGCGGGTCGCGCGCGTCGTCGAGCGCCTCCAGTACGGCTGCGGCCATCGCGAATACGCCGGGGTCGCCCGACGACACGACCGCGACGCGACGGCCCTCGGTCGCCAGTTCGAACGCATGGCGCGCGCGCTGCATTTCTTCGCGGTTGTCGGTGCCGTGCACGCGCTGGTCCGCCCGAAACGGGCCGGCCATGTTCACGTAGGTCGTATAGCCGAGGATGTCGGTCGCGTCCGCGAGCGCCGCGCGCGCGGCCGGCGTGAGCCAGGCGGCGCCGCCCGGGCCGAGGCCGAGCACCGTCAGGCGGCCGCGTGCGCGCCCGAGCGTGGCTGGATCGACCGGATGCGATGCGATCGCGCACGCGAGGCCGTGCGATTCTTCACGCAGCGTGTGGGCGACGCGTAATGCGCGGCCGACCAGCGTGGTGGCGTCGGCGGGCGCGTGGCGATCACTGTCGCTATCGACGAAACGCAGCGGCACGTCGAGCGTGCTCGCTGCTTCTTCCAGCGCGGGTTCGCCGATCGCCGATGCGGGCGCGACAAGGGCCGCGAGCGCCAGCCGCGCGAGCCCCTGTGCGTCGAGCATGGCTTCGATGCGTGCGGCAAGCGCTTCGAAGCCATGCATCGCATCCGCGGCAACGCCGACCACCACGCTACGCGGATGAATCACGAGCTCGTCGTGCGCGCCGCGCCACGCATCGGGCGTCACGCGAATCGCGTGTGCGGCCGCGTCATCACGCGGCAGCGCGACGTCGTCGAGCCACGGCGCAGCGCCGTCGATGCGCGTCGACGCGCCCGCGAGCAGGTCGGACACGAAGCGCTTGCCCTGCGCGAGATCGGCGAGCGCATAGCCTTCCGGCGGATTGAGCACGCACGCGCCGAAGCGCAGTTCGCCGCTCGTCGTGATCGCGGGCGCGACGCCGACGCATGCGGCGATTTCGCGCGCGATCACGTTGACGCCCGTCAGCCCGCCGAGCAGCGGCACGACGGCCGAGCCGTCCTCCGCGACCGCGAGCACCGGCGGTTCGATGCCCTTGTCGGCAAGCGCGGGCGCGAGGCAGCGGATCACGATGCCGGCCGCGCACAGCGCGACGATCGGCGAGCCGCGCGCATAGAGTTCGCGCAGGTGCGCGCCGAGTTCGTCGAACGGCACGTCGGCATCGACGCGCGATGCGAGACCGTGCACGAGGGCGCCTGGATAACGCGCCTGGATACGTCGCGCGGTATCGAGCGCGCCCGCGCCGAGTATCACGATCGCGGGCGGCGTCGTCATCCTTGCCATTTTTCCCCCGGCACGACGAGCAGCGAGAAATACGGTGACGCCATCGGATCGACTTCGTCGAGCGGCACGATGCGCTGGTTCGCCATCGTCGCGCGCTCGACGTACAGCGCACGCTTCGCGAGCCCGAGTTCGTCGAGCACGCGCCGCACCTTGTCGAAATTGCGGCCGAGCTTCATCACGACGGCCGCGTCGGCCCGCGCGAGGCGTTCGCGCAGTTCGTGCTCGGGCAGCACGCCCGACAGCACCGACAGGCTCTGGTTGCGATAGACGAGCGGCTGGCCGAGCACGGCCGTGCCGCCGAGCATCGCGCATACGCCGGGAATCACCTCGGCGTCGTAACGCGGCGCGAGCCGGTCGTGCAGGTACATGTACGAGCCGTAGAAGAACGGGTCGCCTTCGCAGATCACCGCGACGTCGCGGCCTGCATCGAGGTGCGCGGCGACGATCTCGGCCGCGGTGTCGTAGAAATCGGCGATCACCGTCTCGTAGCACAGCGGCGGCGGCAGCGCCTCGGTCGTCACCGGGTAGACCAGCGGCAGTTGCGTCTGAGCGTCGAGCAGGTGCGCCTCGACGATGCCGTACGCGTTGCCTTTCTTGCCCTTCGCGACGAAATACGCGACCACGGGCGCCGCCTGCAGCACGCGTAGCGCCTTGATCGTCATCAGTTCGGGATCGCCGGGGCCGACCCCGACGCCGAACAGCCGTCCGCGCGCGCTCGTCATTCGACCTCCGTCGCAAGCGCATTCACCGCGGCGGCGGCCATCGCGCTGCCGCCGCGCCGGCCGAGCAGCGTGACGTACGGCACGCCGCGGCTGTCGGCGTCGAGCGCCGCCTTCGATTCGGCCGCGCCGATGAAGCCGACCGGGAAACCGACGATCAGCGCGGGGCGCGGCGCGCCGGCGTCGATCATGTCGAGCAGGTGGAACAGCGCGGTCGGCGCGTTGCCGATCACGACGACGCTGCCCGCGAGATGCGGACGCCACAGTTCGAGCGCGGCGGCCGAACGCGTGTTGCCGAGGCGTTGCGCGAGGTCCGGCACCGCCGGCTCGCCGAGCGTGCAGATCACGCGGTTGGCCGCGGGCAGCCGCGCGCGCGTGATGCCTTCGGCGACCATCCTCGCGTCGCACAGGATCGGCGCGCCGGCCGCGAGCGCGGTACGGCCGGCCGTGCCGGCGCCGGCGGAGAAGCGCAGGTCGTACACGACGTCGACCATCCCGCTCGCGTGGATCACGCGTACCGCGAGTTTCTCGAGATCGGGCGGCACCTGCGACAGGTCGGCCTCGGCGCGGATCGTCGCGAACGACTGGCGGTAGATTTCCTGCCCGTCGCGAATGTAGTCAAGCATCGGTGGTGTCCTGGCTGTGCCGCGCGTCCATGAGTCGGACCGCGGCCTGGTCAATCGTCAGACGGCGCGCGAGCGGGGCGCCGAGGCCCGCGGCCGCGTCGCGCCGATAAAGGTCGTAGTGTGCGGGCGCCACCGCGACGAGCGTATGCGCGGCAGCGTGCGGCAGCGCGCAGTGGCGTTCGCAACCGGTCAGATGCACGTCGAGCGGATGGCCGGCGCGCGCGGCGAGCACGCGCGCGTCGTGCTTCGTGTCGGCGCGCGCTTTCGCGCAGCCCGCGCTGCCGGTGCAGGCGACGAGCGTCGCCAGCGGGTCGGACGCTGCGCACACGAGCCCGAGCGATGCGAGGGCTTCGCGCGCCGCAGCCGCGCGTTCGTTCGGCACGCCGTGCATGAACACGCCTTGCCACGGCGTCATCGACAGCGTGCCGTCGCCGTCGGCTTCGGCCAGCGCGGCGAGCCGCTCCAGTTGCGCCGCGTCGAGCCGCCCGAGCGCGAATTGCGCACCGACGCTGCAGCGCGCCGCGTCGCGCGACGGGTATGCGCCGAAACGCAACGCGGCGTCCGCGCGCGGGCGCCGCCAGCCGGCAAGCGTCGGATCGGCCGCGAGCGGGAACGGCAGATCCTGTTGCGCGCGCTCGAGCAGCGCGCGTTCGCCGCACGTCGCCAGCAACGCGCGCATCCGCGTGACGTCGGCCGGCGCGAGATCGAGGAACGCAAGCAGCAGCGCGCGAACCAGTGCGACGCCCTGATCGACCGACACGTCGACCGACGCGGGCCGGTCGCCGTGCGCAACCGGCGGACAGCCGGCCAGCCCCGCCGCGAGACGTACCGCGCCGTCGCCACGGCGCCACGCGGCGAGCCAGATGTCGTGCGGATGATCGAGCGCCGCGACCGCTTCGCCGCCGTCGAACTGGATCGAGAATTTCGGCGACAGTTCGCCGCGGCGCGGCTCGTTCGCCAGCATGTCGAGCAGCGGCACGGCGAGCGCGTGGCTATCGACGAGCGCGGCCGGGTCGTGCCCGGCGAGCGGGCTCAGCATCACGTTGCGGATGTCGTCGCTGGCCGCGAGCGCGGCCGCATCGACGGCGGTGTTGTCGGCGCCGGTGCGCGGGCCGAGCCCTGCGTCGAGCAGCGCGTGCGCGAGCGCATCGGCCGCGCCGTCGCGAACGCCGCGCAACTGGAGATTCGCGCGATTGGTCGCATCGATCTCGCCGGAGCCGTACAGGCGCGCGGCGGCGGCGATCGCACGCGCCTGGCGCGCGTCGAGCCGGCCGCCCGGCAGCTTGATCCGGCACAGCCCGCCGTCGGCGGCCGCGACCACGCGCACGAGCCCCGGGCAAGCCGACGGGCGCACGACGGGCGACGCAGGAATCGAATCGGGGGCGGAACTCAACGGGATACCGGAACAGTGTGGCGCCGCGGCCAACGCATCGGTACACCCCGCCCGACGCCGACTGGCACGCACGCACTTTCTGGCCGGCAGGTCTCCTGGCTGACAGGTCGGCGCCGCCTCCCGGCCTTCCCGGTGAAACCAGTGGCATGAGGGGGAGATCGGCTCGCTGTCTACAGTTGCGGGGGCAGCCACAGCGGCGCGCGGTGCGCCCTGTGTTCCCTCTTCGGCCCCGAAGGGCACCGGCGAACGAACGGCCGTAGGATACCCGATTTCGGCCGCGATTCGCGACCGGCCCGGCGTTCGCGGCGGGCAAAGCGGGCAACGGTCGGGCGCGGGCGGGCCGGCAGATGAAACGCCGGGTGGAACACGGTACCATGCCGTTTTTTGCAATACGGACGGCTGCATCGGCGCTTTCACGGCCGCGCGGCGACACGATGGAATCGAACGATGGGGAAGGGTGCATGACGGCGTGGCTGACGGTAGTGGGCATCGGCGACGACGGTTACGCGGGGCTCGGACGTCACGCGCGGCGCGCGCTGCACGATGCGACCCATGTGGTCGGCGCGAAACGGCATCTCGACATGCTGCCGGCGCATCTGCGCGCCGCGCGCGAAGCATGGCCGTCGCCGTTCGACCTGTCGGGGCTGCTCGCGCGCCGCGGCGCGCCCGTGTGCGTGCTCGCGAGCGGCGACCCGATGCTGTTCGGCGTCGGCGCGACGCTCGCCCGCGCGCTTTCCCCCGACGAATGGCGCGTCCTGCCCGCGCCGTCGTCGCTGTCGCTCGCGGCCGCACGCCTCGGCTGGGCGCTGCAGGACGTCGGCGCGGTCTCGCTCGTCGGGCGTCCGCTCGCGACGCTCGGCCGCCACCTGCTGCCGGGCCGGCGGCTGTTCGTGCTGAGCGCCGACGGCCGCACGCCGGCCGCGGTCGCGGCCGAACTCGCCGCCCGCGGCTTCGGGCCGACGCGCGTCAGCGTATTCGAACATCTGGGCGGCCCGCTCGAGCGGCGCATCGACGGCCTCGCGCAGGACTGGAACATCGACGAAACCGCCGCGCTCAATCTCGTCGCGCTCGACTGCCGGGCGAGCCCCGACGCGCCGCGCCGCGCGCTCACGCCCGGCCTGCCCGACGACGCGTACCGCCACGACGGCCAGCTCACCAAGCGCGACCTGCGCGCGATGACGCTCGGGCGCCTCGCGCCCGCGGCCGGCGAACTGCTGTGGGACGTCGGCGCCGGCAGCGGCTCGATCGGCATCGAATGGATGCGCGCGCATCCATCCTGCCAGGCGATCGCGATCGAAGCGCATGCGGAACGGCAGCGCTTCATCGAACACAACCGCGATACGCTCGGCGTGCCGGGCCTGCAACTCGTCGCGGGCCGTGCGCCCGATGCGCTCGCGGGGCTCGCCGCGCCCGACGCGATCTTCATCGGCGGCGGCGCGACGGCGCCCGGCGTGCTCGACACGTGCTGGGCGTCGCTGAAACCCGGTGGGCGGCTGGTCGCGAACGCGGTCACGCTGCAAGGCGAAATGGCGCTCGCCGCGTGGCGCGATGCGCACGGCGGCACGCTCACGCGCGTGTCGCTCGCGCACGCCGAGCCGCTCGGCCGCTTCGACACGTGGCGACAGCCGCTGCCCGTCACGCTGTACGACGTGCGCAAGCCCGACACGACAGCCGCTGCCGACGCGGCCGGTTCGTCGACTATGTCAAACCCGTCGAACCCAACGGACGCGTGATGCGCGACGAAACCCCCGAACAGCCCGCGCCGCTGCGCTTCGGCTATACGACCGGCAGCTGCGCGACCGCGACGTCGCTCGCGGCGGCACGGCTGCTGCTCGCGGGTCACGCGGACGACGCGGTCGAGATCGTGCTGCCGAAGGGGCAGCGCGTGATGATGCGGCTCGAATTCTGCCGCGCCACGGCCGACGGCGCCGAAGCCGGCACGATCAAGGATGCCGGCGACGATCCCGACGTCACGCACGGCGCGCTGATCTTCGCGCGCGTCGCGCTCGCGGCGGCGCCGGGCGTGCGTTTTCATGCCGGGCCGGGCGTCGGCACGGTCACGCGCGCGGGGCTCACGCTGGCGGTCGGCGAACCGGCGATCAACCCGGTGCCGCGCCAGATGATGACCACGCACCTGGAAGCGCTTGCCGCCGAACACGGCTATACGGGTGGTTTCGACGTGACGATCGGCGTCGAAGGCGGCGAGGCGCTCGCGCTGAAGACGATGAACCCGCGCCTGGGCATCGTCGGCGGGCTGTCGATCCTCGGCACGACCGGCATCGTGCGGCCGTTCTCGTGTTCGGCCTATATCGCGTCGATTCATCAGGGTATCGACGTCGCGCGGGCGAACGGCATCGCGCACATCGCCGCCTGCACGGGCAATGCGAGCGAGGATGCGATGCGCGCGCATTACTATCTACCTGACATGGCGCTGATCGAGATGGGCGATTTCGCGGGCGCGGTGCTCAAGCACCTGCGGCGCGCGCCGATCGCGCGCCTGTCGATGTGCGGCGGCTTCGGCAAGCTGAGCAAGCTCGCGGCCGGCCATCTGGACCTGCACAGCCGCCATTCGAGCATCGATCTGCCGCTGCTCGCGCAGTGGGCGGCGGAAGCCGGCGCGAGCGAGGCGCTGCAGGACGCGATGCGCGCCGCGAACACGAGCCAGGAAGCGTTGAAACTCGCGCAGGCCGATGGCGTGCCGCTCGGCGATCTCGTCTGCGCGCATGCGCTGCGAGTGGCGCGCGACATCGTGCCGCCGTCGGTCGCGGTGGAGATGTTCGCGATCGACCGACAGGGCCGCTTCGTCGGGGAGGCGCGATGAGCCCGCGCATCCTGCTGCTCGGCGGCACCGGCGATGCGCTGAAAATCGCGCGCGCGCTCGGCCCGCATCACGTCTATAGTCTGGCCGGCCTCGGCAAGACGCCCGACGATTTGCGGTGCGACGTGCGCGTTGGCGGTTTCGGCGGCGCAGCCGGGCTGACCGCGTATCTTCGCGACGCCGGCATCGGCCTCGTGATCGACGCCACCCATCCGTATGCCGCGCAAATCAGCGCGAACGCCGCGGCGGCGACGCGCGACGCAGGCGTGCCGCTGTGGGCACTGCGCCGCGCGCCGTGGACGCCGCAACCGGGCGACGACTGGCGGATGGTCGACGACTGGGCCGGCATCGAGGCCGCGCTCGCGCCGTTCAGGCGTCCGCTGTTCACGCTCGGCCGCGAACCGCTCGCGCACCTCGACGCGATCCCGCCGCACCAGTACTGGCTCGTGCGCTGCCTCGATGCGCACCCCGGCAACGCCCGCGCACAGGTCATCGCCGCGCGCGGGCCGTTCACGCCTGACGGCGAGCGCGCGCTGTTCGCGCTGGCCGGCATCGACGTCGTCGTCAGCAAGAACAGCGGCGGCGCGGCCACCGAGGCCAAGCTCGACGTCGCGCGCGAACGCAGGCTGCCCGTCGTGATGCTGCGCCGGCCGCCGCTGCCCGATGCCGACCGCGCGTTCGACTCGGTCAACGCGCTCATCGACGCACTCGATCCGGCCGCGCGCGCGTGACGCGACGCAGCGGGCCATCCCACGAATTGACGGAGAATTTTCGATGACGGTGTACTTCATCGGCGCGGGCCCCGGCGACCCGGAGCTGATCACGGTGAAAGGCCAGCGCCTCGTGCGCACGTGCCCGGTGATCCTGTATGCGGGCTCGCTCGTGCCGGCCGCCGTGCTCGACGGTCATTGCGCGGAGCAGGTCGTCAACACGGCCGAGCTCGACCTCGATGCGATCGTCGCGCTGCTTGCCGCCGCGCACGCGAAAGGGCAGGACGTCGCGCGCGTGCATTCGGGCGACCCGTCGCTGTACGGCGCGATCGGCGAGCAGATCCGCCGCCTGAAAGCGCTCGGGATTCCGTACGAAATCGTGCCGGGCGTGACGGCCACGGCCGCGTGCGCGGCGACGCTCGGCGTCGAGCTGACGCTGCCCGGCGTCGCGCAGACGGTGATCCTCACGCGCTTCGCGGGCAAGACGACGATGCCGGAAGGCGAAGCGCTCGGCGCGCTCGCAGCGCATCGCGCGACGCTCGCGATCCATCTCGGCGTGCGTCATCTCGCGCGCATCGTCGACGAAGTGCTGCCGCATTACGGCGCCGCTTGCCCGGTGGCCGTGATCTATCGCGCGAGCTGGCCCGACGAGGAACGCGTGACGGGCACGCTGGGCGACATCGTCGGCAAGGTGCAGGGCACGCAGATCGAGCGCACCGCGCTGATCCTGATCGGGCGCGTGCTCGACGCCGAAGGGTTCGCGGATTCGACGCTGTACGCGAGCGCGGGCTGACGCACGCGCGCCAGCGCCGCTGGCCCGCGGCGTCGCTCAGGCCCGCGCGACGTGCCGCGCCAGCTTCGGTGGAAACCCGGCCGCGAGCACGAACAGCACCGCGCACAGGCACGCCATCGCGATCCACGCGGGCGTCAGGTCCGCGAGATGCTCGCGCACCAGGCCGGCCGCGAATGGGAACACGCCCGCCACCAGGTAGCCGACACCCTGCACGAACCCCGTCAGCGACGCGGCATCGGCCGGCGTGGCCGCATGGTCGACCGTGACGATCAGCGACAGCGGAAACAGCGCGCCGATCCCCGCGCCGAGCAGCAGCGCGGCAGGCAACGCGAGCGCGTCGGGCGCGGCCAGCATCACCAGCAAGCCGACGAACAGCGACGCGATCGCCGCATGCAGCGCGGGCCGGCGATCGGGCAGGCGATCGATGGTCGCGGAAATCGTCAGCCCCGCGACGACTTCCGCGAGCGTCACGCCGCCGAGCAGGCTGCCGGCCGCGGTCGGCGACCAGCCGAGCCGCATGTAGTACGGCGGCAGCCACGCGAGCACGAGCGTGTAAGCGCCGGTCGCGATGCCGAAGAACAGCGCGAGCCGCCATGCGCGCGGCGAGCGCAACGGCCGTGCATTCGATACCGACGCCGGCCCGCCGGCAAGCGCGTCGCCGCCACGGCTCGCCAGCGGCCAGGCCAGCGCGGCGAGCGCCGCCGGCAGCGCCCAGCCCGCGAGCGCGGCGAGCCAGCCCCAGCGCGCGGCGGCGAACGGCGCGACGACGCTCGCGAGCACCGCGCCACCCATGATCGACGTCGAATAGACGCCCATCGCGCCGCCGATGCGCGTCGCGAAATGCGCCTTCACGAAGCCGGGCAACAGCGCCTGCACCATCGCGATCCCGACACCCGCGCAGCACGCGCTCGCGAGCAGCAGCCATGCGTGCTGCGCACCGACGCGCGATGCGCAAGCCAGCCCGATCAACGCGACGCCGAGCCACACGCCGCCCGCGATCCCGGTCATGCGCTGCAGGCGCCGCGCGCTCAGCGCGCCGAGCCCCATCAGCAGGATCGGAATCGTCGTCAGCAGGCTGGCCGCGCCGTCGCCGATACCCGTTGCGCGCTGGATCATGTCGAGCAGCGGGCCGATCGCCGCGAGCGCCGGCCGCAGGTTCAGCCCGACGAGCACGATCGCGGCGAGCCGCCATCCGGGGGAAGTGAAGCGATTCATCGCAAGGCCCTCGATATCGGTGCGCGGCTGCCAGCAAGGCGCCGCGCGTTTTTCAGGTAAAGTATCTCGACATCAAGATAAATGCAGATTTGTCTCGACGTCAAGATAACTGGTAGACCGAGGAGGGTTAATGGATCGAGCCGAGCATGCGCTCGCGCAATGGCGCGCCGAGCGTCCGGATCTCGACGCAACGTCGATGGTGGTGATGGGGCGGTTGCAGGAAGCCGCGCTCGTGATCGCGCGCGACCGTCTCAATCCGCTATTCGCGCGCTACGGCATGCAGCCGGGCGAATTCGACGTGCTCGCGACGCTGCGGCGCAGCGGCGCGCCGTTCGCGCTGACGCCGACCGCGCTGTACGACGCGCTGATGATGTCGTCGGGCGGAATGACCGCGCGCATCGACCGGCTGCAGAAGGCCGGCTGGGTCGAGCGCCGGCCGAATCCGGCCGACGGGCGCGGCACGCTGGTCGCGCTGACGGATGCCGGGCGAGCGCTGATCGACGAAGCGGTTGTTGCGCATATCGATAACCAGCGTGCGGTGCTGGCTGTGTTGTCGGCGGCGGAACAGGCGCAGTTGTCGCACTTGCTGGGAAAACTGTTGGCGGGGCTGGACGCTGGGGCGCCTGAAGAGGAGGGGGAGACGCCGCGTTGAAGACTGCGTGATGGAAACGTACGCGGCGGGCAAAAAAGCTCTTCGGAATTTTCGTGGACGTCGCTTGCCGACCCGTTGCGGTCAGTCCGGCTTTTGCGCGCGGACGGCTCAACCAACGCCATACCCGCCATTAGGCAATATTTGCAATGCCCTTTCGCAACACTTCAGCCCGCCAAGTCCTTGATCGGAGTTTCGATAATCAGCAACTCAAAGAGCGCCTGTAGTTGTCGCTCCAGCTGATCCGGTTTTGCTTGCGCCAATGCGGCCATCTCGACGACCTGCCGCATGACCTGGAAGCCGGCAATGACCGCGAGAAACATCGCGGCCCGCTGCGAGGTTGCTTCGCCGGGCAGCAGCTCGCTTAACGGTCGGGCGAAGTGCGTTTCGAACTTGCTGCGCAGAATGGCGGTAGCCTGCCTGTTGTTGGCCGACCGCAGCATGATCAGAAACCCGTCCATCGAGGTGATGTCCGGTGCTGTCTTCGCCACGAGCGCGGCAGCGACATCGCGGCATAGTGTCGATACGTCAGGCGCGTTGGTCATCACTTCCCGAGTGAGGATGCCCGGCGCCGACAGTACCACGTCGACTACCTCCTCGAACAACTGTTCCTTGGACCCGAAATAACGATTCACGAGCATCGCGGTGACGCCCGCCTTCTCAGCGATCTCGCGCACGCCGACATCGTAGCCCGACTGCGTAAATGCCTGTCGCGCGGCTGCGAGGATCGCCTCGCGCGTAGCCGCGCCTTTCTTGCCCAGCGTTTTCATTAATCAAACACCCGTAGATTTTTTGAACATAAAAGTATACGATTGTATAAGTTTACGGTGATCAAGGGAAAACACTCATGGATTTGAATCTGAGGGGAAAGCGTGCGCTGGTGACGGGATCGACGGCCGGACTCGGTGAGGCGATTGCCAAGATGCTCGCGGCGGAAGGTGCAACGGTGGTCGTTCATGGCCGCAGCGGTGATCGCGCAGCGGCGGTCGCGGCAGCGATCACAGCGGCGGGCGGCCATGCCGAAGTCGCACTGGGCGACCTTGCAAGCGATGCGGGCGCCAATGCCGTGGTTGCCCAGGCGACCGAAGGGGGAGCCATCGACATCCTGGTCAATAACGCCGGCTATTATCACCATCTGACCTGGAACACGGCCCTACCCGACAAGTGGATGGAGAGCTATGAGGTCAACGTACTGTCCGCCGTGCGCATGATCCAGCGGCTGGTGCCAGCGATGCGCGAGCGTGGGTGGGGCCGCGTAATTCAGATCGGCGGTGGGCTCGCCGGTCAGCCGGTCCCCATGCAGCCTGACTACAACGCGTCGCTTGCCGCCAGGCACAACCTCGCTGTATCGCTGGCCCGCGACCTCAAGGACTCCGGCGTGACCTCGAATATCGTGGCGCCGGGCGCGATTCTCGTGCCTGCCGTCCGGGAACTGCTCGAGCACATTGCTCCGCAGCACGGATGGGGCCAAACGTGGGAGGAGATCGAGCGTGGCTTCGTTCGCGACATGGTGCCCAACGACGTCGGCCGTCTTGGTCGTCCCGAAGAGATCGCGGCCGCGGTTGCTTATCTCGCAAGCCACTATGCCGATTACGTGAGCGGCGCCACGATCCGCGTAGATGGTGGCACGATCCGCTCTGCGTTCTGATCGGGCACACGCGGAGCGTGCGAACATGGCGGGCAATCCGAGGATTCGTGCGAGGCAAAGGGCCGCTCACGGGCGGAAATTCGTCGTTTGAATTTCCGAAGCAGCAACGACGTGTATGACGGCGATTGGCCGAGCACCGACAGTCTTCCAGCGGTCCCCGACAATTCGCGATGAGCAGAAAATGCCCACCGCGCATTGCGGTGGGCTGGCTCGAGCGTGGCTCGGGCGGCATGCCCGCTGCCGCCCCGTCACTCAGCCCCGTGCCGGAATATTGAGCCCTCGCTCGACAGCCGGCCGCGCAACAAACGCGTCGAGCACCCGCTTGACGTGCCGGAATTCACCGAATCCGACCAGATCACCCGCCTCGTAGAAGCCGACCAGGTTGCGCACCCACGGGAAGATCGCGATGTCGGCGATCGTGTAGGTATCGCCCATCATCCACTGGCGGTTCGCGAGATGCGCGTCGAGCACGCCGAGCAGGCGCTTCGATTCGGCGACGTAGCGGTCGCGCGGACGCTTGTCCTCGTAATCGCGGCCGGCGAACTTGTGGAAGAAGCCGACCTGGCCGAACATCGGCCCGATGCCGCCCATCTGGAACATCACCCACTGGATCGTCTCGTAGCGGCCCGCGAGATCTTTCGGGATCAGCTGGCCCGTCTTGTCCGCGAGATAGATCAGGATCGCGCCCGATTCGAACAGCGGCAGCGGCTGGCCGTCGGGGCCGTTCGGATCGATGATCGCCGGGATCTTGTTGTTCGGGTTCAGCGACAGGAATTCGGGCGACAACTGGTCGTTCGTGTCGAAGCGCACGAGGTGCGGCTCGTACGGCAGGCCGGTTTCCTCGAGCATGATCGACACCTTGACGCCGTTCGGCGTCGGCAGCGAGTAGAGCTGGAGACGGTCGGGATGCTGGGCCGGCCACTTTTGCGTGATCGGGAAGGCGGACAGATCGGGCATGAAGGTTCGCTCGTCGAAGTGAATGATCCGCGCTGCGCCCGTGCCGCCGCGCTCGTGCACGGTTCGCGGCGGCAGGGCGGAGCGCGCCGAAAGCGCCCACTGTAGCCGATCCGGGGAATCGATGCAGGGGTCGGTCGTCCGGCGCGATAGCCGTGCCCGGCGTCGCTCACGATGCCGCAAGACACGGCAAGCACCACGGCTCCGCCGGCCGCCGGACAGCATACGGTCCGACGCGTTCCGTCTTCCACCGAGATACGACGTCCTACACGACGTGTCAGGCGATGGCGCAACCGCCGGCAAAATCGACCCCAATGCAATTCATCAACCAACGGAAGCTTTTTGTCAGGGAAAGTCCCGCCCCGCATCCCGTGGTTTTTTGTTGACCGACATCGTATAACGCCGTCATGATTTCCTGACAAGAAAGGTCCCTTCCATCGACCGAAGTGAGGAGACATGAACACCACCCCGATCGCTCGCCGCGTCCGCCGGATCGCACTCGCCCTGGGCTTCGCGCTGTCGGCCGCCGCCGTTGCCGCCCCCGTGTCGCTGAACATCGTCGACGTCGCAGGCAACCTGCAGTTGACGCAGAAGGCCATCGAGGCGTTCAAGGAGAAGAATCCGGGGCTCGTCGCGAGCGTCACGTTCACGAACGCACCCGCGCCGCAGTTGCCGGGCAAGATCAAGGCGATGCAGGCGGCGGGGCGCTCCGATATCGATCTGGTGCTGACGGGCACCGACGCACTGGCCGCCGGCATCGAACAGAACCTGTGGCAGAAGCTCCTGCCCGACAACGCGGCCGCGCTTCCCGGCGTGCTGGACAAGTACGCGCCCGGCCCGCGCAAGATGCAGGATCTCGCGCAGGGCTTCGGCCTCGAAGTGACCTACATGCCGGCCGGCCCGCTGCTCGAATACAACCCGGCGAAGGTCAGCGACCCGCCGAAGACGCCCGACCAGTTGCTCGCGTGGTGCAAGGCGCATCCGAACAAGCTGATCTATGCGCGCCCGGCGAACTCCGGCCCCGGCCGCACATTCCTGATGGGGCTGCCGTACGTGCTCGGCGACAAGAATCCGCAGGACCCGATCAACGGCTGGGACAAGACCTGGGCGTTCCTGAAACAGTTGAACGACTGCGTGCCGTATTACCCGGGCGGCACGTCGGCGGTGATGAAGGAGCTCGGCGAAGGCACGCGCGACATGACCGTGACCGTCACCGGCTGGGATCTCAACCCGCGCGCGCTCGGGATCGTGCCGGCCGAATTCAGGGTCCAGGCGTTCGACAACATGACGTGGGTGAACGACGCGCACTACATGGTGATCCCGAAGGGCGTGCCGAAGGAAAAGCTAGACGTGCTGTTCAAGCTGATGAATTTCCTGCTCGAGCCCGCGCAGCAGGCGATGACCTACGACGACGGCTACTTCTATCCGGGCCCGGCGGTGAAGGGCGTGACGCTCGAGATGGCGCCCGCGCACAGCCAGGAAGTGATCAGGAAATTCGGCCGCCCCGAATACGCGAAGCTGCTCGCCGATCGCCCGCACGTGCAGCCGCTCAACGCGCAGGCGATGGTCGCCGCGTTCCAGAAATGGGATCGCGAGATCGGTTCGCAGAAGTCGAAATGACGGCTGAACCGGCGGGCGTCGCGGCGCCCGCGTCGATGGAGTTCGTGGAATGAAGCACAGTTTCGAACGGTTGCGGCTCGACGGCGTGTGCCGCAGTTTCACCAATGCGGAAGGCGCGCAGGTCGCCGCGCTGAACGGCCTCGACCTCGAGATCGGGCGCGGCGAATTCATCGCGCTGCTGGGCCCGTCGGGTTGCGGCAAATCGACCGCGCTGAACTGCATCGCCGGGCTGCAGCCGCTCACGCGGGGGGGTATCTGGCTCGACGACACGCGCATCGACGTGCTGCCGCCCGAGCGTCGCGGCTTCGGGATGGTGTTCCAGAACTACGCGCTGTTTCCGCACATGTCGGTGCTCGACAACGTCGGCTTCGGCCTCAAGATGCGCGGCGTGGCGAAGCAGGAAACGCGGCGGCGCGCACAGCAGGCGCTCGAACTCGTGCAGCTGGTCGGTCACGAAGGCAAGCTGCCCGGGCAATTGTCGGGCGGGCAGCAGCAGCGTGTCGCGATCGCGCGCGCGATCGTGATCGAGCCGCCGCTCGTGCTGATGGACGAGCCGCTGTCGAACCTCGACACCAAACTGCGCATCGAGATGCGTGCGGAGATCCGCCGCATCCACACGCAACTCGAACGCGCGACGATCTACGTGACGCACGACCAGGACGAGGCGCTGTCGATGGCCGACCGCATCGTCGTGATGAAGGAGGGCGTCGTGCAGCAGGTCGCGTCGCCGAAGGACGTCTACACGCGCCCGCACAATCTGCACGTCGCGCGTTTCATGGGCTATCGCAACGTGCTGCCGTTCACGCTCGAAGGGATGGCCGGCGACGGCGTTCGAGTGACAGCCGGTGGCGTGCGCCTCGTCGGTGTGCCGATGGCCGGCTTCGACGCGAAGGAAGTCGTGATCGCGCTGCGCCCCGACGACATCGAGCGCGCGGAAGCGGGTGCCGACAATGCGTTCGACGCGACCGTCGAGACGGTCGAGTACGGCGGCCGCGACTCGCTGATCCGCGCGATCACGCCGTTCGGCGCGATCTGGGCGCGCGTGGCCGGCGAGTTCGCGCAAGGCGAGGCGCTGCGGCTGCGCGTGCCGCCGGCGCGCACGCTCGTCTATGCGGGAGACGCGCAATGAACGGGCTGCACCAATCGGCATGCGCGGGGGTACCTCGTCCGGAGGCCGCATGAGCACGCTCGCGACCGGCGGCGCGCCGCGCGACGCGAAAGCCTGGCTCGTCGCACCGGCGCTCGCGTTCATCGCCGCGCTGTTCATCTATCCGTTCGCGTATGGCCTCGTGCTGTCGTTCCAGCCGACGAACGGCGGCGGCGCGCTCGCGAACTACGTGCAGTTCTTCACCGACACCGCGATGTGGCCGACCGTGCTCGTCACGCTGAAGCTCGCGGTGCCGGCGACGCTGCTCAACGTCGGCATCGCGGTGCCCGTCGCGTTCGCGCTGCGCCGCAATTCGCCGTACCAGAAGTTCGTCACGACGCTGCTCGTGATTCCCGTCACGCTCGGCACGGTGCTCGTCGCCGACGGGATGCTCACGTATTTCGGGCCGAACGGCTGGTTTCCGCAGGCGCTGCAGGGGCTGCGCCTGTACACCGACGAAGTGCGCCTCACGCACAACTACTGGGGCGTGCTGCTGTCGCTGATCGTGTCGGGTTTTCCGTTCGCGTTCCTGCTGATGCTGTCGTACATCAGCGGCATCGACCCGACGCTCGCGCGCGCGGCCGCGACGCTCGGCGCGAACCCGTGGCAGCAGTTCCGGCGGATCTACCTGCCGCTGCTCGTGCCGGGGCTCGCGATGGCCGCATGCCTGTCGTTCGTGCAGGCGTTCTCGGTGTTCCCGTCGGCCGTGCTGCTCGGCGCGCCGGCCGGCCCGACGCGCGTGATCTCGATCGCGGCGGCCGAAGCCGCGTTCGAGAGCTACGACTATTCGCTCGCGTCGGCGATCGCGATCGTGATGGGCTTCGTGCAGCTGCTGGTGGTCGCGTCGATGCTCGGCGCGCGCCGCTTCTTCTATACGGGTGCGGTCACCGGGGGCAAGGGCTGATGGCGACCGACAATCATGCCGCTCGCACGTGGCCGCCGAAGCACGACGCGCCCGGTGCGCGGCCCGTCGATGCAAGGGAGCCACACCGGATGAAAAGCCATCTCGCCGGCCGCGCCTGGAGAGCGCTCGTCTGGGGGCTGATGACGTTCTTCCTGCTGAACGTGATGCTGCTGATCGCGACCGTCGCGGTGAACTCGGTCGCGACGCGCTGGTTCGGCACGCCGTTGCCGCAGGGCTTCACGCTGCACTGGTATGCGAAGGCGTGGGAAGACTTCCAGCTCGCGAGCGTGCTGTGGGTGACCGTCGAGGTCGTCGGCGCGGTCGTGCTGCTGTCGATCGCGCTCGGCGTGCCGGCCGCGTATGCGCTCGCGCGCGTGCAGTTTCGCGGCAAGCGTTTCGCGCTGCTGGTGTTCCTGCTGCCGCTGATGGTGCCGCCCGTCACCTACGGGATTCCGATGGCGACCGTGATGTACAAGATCGGGCTCGCGGGCACGCTGCCGGGCGTGATCCTCGCGAACCTCGTGCCGGCGCTGCCGTTCGTGATCCTCGTGATGACGCCGTTCATCGAGCAGATCGACCCGAATCTCGAAGCCGCCGCGCGCATCTTCGGCGCGAACACGTCGCGCTATTTCCGCTACGTGCTGCTGCCGCTGCTCGTGCCCGGCATGCTCGCGGCCGGGCTGCTCGTGCTGGTGCGCACGATCGGGATGTTCGAACTGACGTTCTTCACCGCCGGCCCGAGCACGCAGACGCTCGTCGTTGCGCTGTATTACGCGGTGTTCTCGACCGGCGTGCGCGCGCCGCAGTCGATCGACGCGATGGCGATGATCTACATGGCCATCACGCTCGTGTGGGTCGTGATCGCGCTGCAGTTCGTCAGTCCGACCCAGCTCGTGAGCCGCGTGAAGCAGGAGCGGCTGTAGGCGAGGCGCCGCACGATCGCGCGGGCCGGCAGCCTGTCGGGCAACCGTGCAATTGGTTACAAATGGATACCGCGCACGACACGCGGACGTTGCAGACTACGCGGCGTTCACCCGATCGACGGATATCCATGAAGTTTCAAACGCTGCTGACACTCGCCGGCGCCTCGACGCTGCTGGCCGCCTGCAATCTGCTCCACGACGGTCCCGGGTCGAGCGACGTCGACGCCGCCGTGCGCCGCGCGCTCGAAGCGGAGAACCATGGCGGGCTGAACGCGCTGTTCGGCCAGCCGTTGCCCGTGTCGGCCGACGTCGTGTCGGCGAAACCGGACGGCGACTGCAAGAAGCTCGGCAATCGGACGTACTCGTGCGACGTCGTGGTCACGTGGCGCAACGCCGATTACTCGCCGTCGCGCGCGAACCTCACCTTCGTGAAGGCGGCCGACGGCTCATGGCAGACGTCGGGCGTCGACGCGGCGCTCGTGACCGGCACCGCGAAGTCGCTGATCGACCATATCGGCAAGGCTTGGCCGGGCAATGCGGCGAGCGGCGCGTCGGCGCCGCAGTGACGCGCCGGCGGCAGCCTTCTTCTCCTGCATCCTCCAGGCGGCTGCGCTTGTGCGGGCCGCACTGCTGCTTTTCCCGATAAAAAGGGCGCGAGCGCTGCGCCTATCTCGTTTGAACGCATCCTCGGTATGTGGGCAGGGGTATAGGGAAAACCCTTATCTCAAGGTATAATTTCACGCATGAGAGAAAGGTCATACCATGCCTGAACGCTTCCAAACCCTTGAAAAATTTGTGTTTTCCCTCGTCGTGATGTCCGCCGTCGTGTGCTCGGCCTTCCTCGCGTACGAACGTCACCCCGAGATCAAGATCGCGCTGCACGAAGGCGAAGCGCTGATGCGCGAGAGCGCCAAGTACTCGGCCATCTGCTCGCCGTCCAAGGTCGACCCTTGCGTCGAGATGTCCGCTTACTGAACCGGCTTTCCGCTTTTCGGACTTGCGCGACGTCACTGCCGGTCTGAATGCCCTGAAGCAGTCTCGTTACGTATTCGGAAACCCGCCGCAAGACAGCGCGAATGCACGACTCCGATACGTGCCGCGTCGCTGCCGTCGGCAGCCCCGCATTCCGCCGGCCCCGCTTCGAGCAATCGAGCGGGGCCGTTCCGTTTGCGCGTGTCACACGACATGCCGCGGCTCGCCAGCGACGAACGCGGCGACGTTGTCCACGAGTTGATCGGCCAGCGCCTGCATTGCTTCGTCACTGGCCCATGCGACATGGGGTGTCAGGATGAACGCCGGATGCGACAGGATCGCGTGAAACGGATGCGCAGCCGGCAGCGGCTCCTGCGTGACCACGTCGAACCCCGCGCCCGCGATCCGTCCCGACTGCAACGCCTCGACGAGCGCGCTTTCGTCCACGAGGCCGCCGCGCGCGGTATTGATCAGCAGCGGCCGGCGCGCCATCCGCGCGAACGCGTGTGCGTCGATCAGATGCCGCGTCGCGGGCGTGAGCGGGCAATGCAGCGTGATCACGTCGCTCACGCGCAGCAGCGTGTCGAGCGGCGCATAACCGTCGCCTGCCGCGTCGTCGTGCGCGGCGAACAGCACGCGCATGTCGAGCGCCCGCGCGATGGCGGCCACCGCACGCCCGAGCACGCCGTCGCCGACGATCCCGAGCGTCGAACCGGCCAGGTCGCGAATCGGATGATCGAAGAAGCAGAACTGCCCGCTGGCGAGCCAGCGTCCGTCGCGTACCGCGTCGCGGTACGCGACGAGGCTGCGGCGCAGCGCGAAGATCAGCGCGAACGCGTGCTCGGGCACCGTACGCACCGCATAGCCGCGAATATTGCTCACGACGATTCCCCGTGCCGCACATGTATCGAGATCGACGATATCGGTGCCGGTCGCGGCGATCGCGATCATCCGCAACCGCCGCGCGTCGGCGAGGATTGTCGCGTCGAGCCGCACCTTGTTCGTCACGACGATGTCCGCATCGCGGATGCGCGCCGCGACTTCGTGCGCGGCCGTCCGGTCGAACGTCTGCGCCACGTGCGGAAACGGAAACGGCTTCAGCACGGTCTGCGGCGACAGCGTCGCGCGGTCGAGCAACACGATCTTCGCGGGAGAGGAAACGGAAAACATGGCGGGTCTCGCTGACAGGCGCCCGGTGGCGCGGAACGGATCCGATTCTGCGGGCGCCGCGCGTGCCGTCGTTTGACCGTTGCGCGAGCGCGCTTTCCGGTATGGAAAGGCTGGCTACCCACACGCAGCCGACAATGCACTCGCGCCGTCGCATCCCTTTCCGTTCCGGAAAGGCTGGTTGACCATCGATCGATTTTCGCGGTGCGCGAACGCCGTCATGATCGCTGTCGTCGACAACACGATTTCATCGGAGACAGTTATGACACGCCCCCTGGACGGCATCCGCGTGCTGGAGCTTGGCCAACTGATCGCCGGGCCGTTCGCGGGCCGGATGCTCGCCGAATTCGGCGCAGACGTCATCAAGGTCGAGCCGCCCGGCGTCGGCGATCCGCTGCGCAAATGGCGGCTGCTGCACGACGGCACGTCGGTCTGGTGGGCCGCGCAGTCGCGTAACAAGGCCTCGCTCACGCTCGACCTGCGCACGCCCGAAGGGCAGGACGTCGTGCGCCGCCTCGTCGCCGACACCGACGTGCTGATCGAAAACTTCCGGCCCGGCACGCTCGAAGGCTGGGGGCTCGGCTGGGACGCGCTGTCCGCGATCAACCCCGGGCTCGTGATGCTGCGCGTGTCGGGCTTCGGCCAGACGGGCCCGTATCGCGACCGCCCCGGCTTCGGCGTGATCGCCGAGGCGATGGGCGGCCTGCGCCACCTGACCGGCGAGCCGGGCCGCACGCCGGTACGCGTCGGCATCTCGCTCGGCGATTCGCTGTCGGCGCTGCACGGCGTGATCGGCGTGCTGCTCGCGTTGCGCCATCGCGAACGGCAGGGCGGCAACGGCCAGGTCGTCGACGTCGCGCTGTACGAATCGGTGTTCAACATGATGGAAAGCCTGCTGCCCGAATATGCGGCGTTCGGCGCGGTGCGCGAGCCGGCCGGCAGCAGCCTGCCGGGCATCGCACCGACCAACGCGTACCGCTGCCGCGACGGCCGGTACGCGCTGATCGCCGGCAACGGCGACAGCATCTTCCGGCGCCTGATGGAACTGATCGGGCGGCCCGATCTCGGCAACGATCCGGCGCTCGCGCACAACGACGGGCGCGTCGCGCAGGTCGCGCGCATCGATGCGGCGATCGGCGAGTGGAGCGCGCGCCACGACCTCGACGACGTGCTCGCCGCGCTGAACGATGCACGCATTCCGTCCGGGCGCATCTACGACGTGGCCGACATCGCGGCCGATCCGCACTACCGAGCGCGCGACATGATCGTCGACGCCGCGCTGCCCGACGGCACACCCGTGCTCGTGCCGGGCATCGTGCCGAAACTCGACGCGACGCCCGGGCGCATCGAGCGGCCGGCGCCCGCGCTCGGCGCGGATACCGATGCGGTACTCGAATCGCTCGGCATCGATGCGGCGACCCGCGACGACTGGCGCACGCGCGGCGTGATCTGAAACAACCACCGGGACGAAGACATGACCTGCCATCCGCAACGACTCCATATCCACGAAGTCGCGACCCGCGACGGTTTCCAGAACGAAGCGGCGTTCGTCGACACCGACGACAAGATTGCGCTCGTCGACGCGCTGAGCGCCTGTGGCTACGCGAAAATCGAGGTCACGTCGTTCACGTCGCCGAAGGCGATTCCCGCGCTGCGCGACGCGGAGGCCGTGATGCACGGCATCGCGCGCGCGCCGGGCGTCGTCTATACGGTGCTCGTGCCGAACGTGCGCGGCGCCGAGCGCGCGCTGTCGTGCGGCGTCGACGAGGTCAACCTCGTGATGTCGATGAGCGAGAGCCACAACCGCGCGAACCTGCGGATGACGCGCGAGCAGTCGTTCGCGCAGTTGCGCGACGTGATCGACGCGGTGCGCGGCACGGGGGTGGCGATCAACGTGTCGCTGTCGACCGCGATGGGCTGCCCGATGGAAGGCGACGTGCCGGCCGAAACGGTGCTCGCGTGGATGCAGCGCTTCGCGGACCTCGGCGTGCACGGCTTCACGCTGTGCGACACGACGGGCATGGCGTTTCCGTCGCAGGTGCGCGATTTGTCCCGCCGCGCACGCGAGCGCTTCCGCGCGTTGCAGCTCACGCTGCACTTCCACAACACGCGCGGGATGGCGCTCGCGAACACGCTCGCGGCGCTCGACGCCGGCATCGACCGCTTCGATGCGTCGCTCGGCGGGCTCGGCGGCTGCCCGTATGCGCCGGGCGCGACCGGCAACGCGTGCACCGAGGAGCTCGTGCACATGCTCGAACTCGACGGCTACGATACGGGCATCGACCTCGCGGCCGTGCTCGCCGCGGCGGCGCGGCTGCCCGCGCTGATCGGGCATGACGTGCCAAGCCAGCTCCTGAAGGCCGGGCGCCGCTCGGACCTTCATCCGCCGCCGCGCGCCGACGCCGGCGACATGCCCGCGCAGCGCGCTTTCTCGTGAACGTCAACAGAAACAGGAGCGAATGCCATGGCGCTGATCGACCACCTCGATCATCTCGTGCTGACCTGCGTCGATCCGGAGCGGACGAAGCATTTCTACACCGAGGTGCTGCAGATGCAGCTCGAAACCTTCGGCGCGGGCCGGCTCGCGTTCCGTTTCGGTCACCAGAAGATCAACCTGCACGTACGTGGCGCGGAATTCGAGCCGAAAGCGCACCTGCCGGCGCCGGGTGCGCTCGATCTGTGCTTCATCGCGTCGGTCCCGCTCGACGACGTGATCGCGCACCTGCGGCGCGTCGACTGGCCGATCGTCGAAGGGCCCGTCGAACGCACGGGCGCGACGCAGAAGATCCGTTCGGTCTACGTGCGCGATCCCGACCTGAACCTGATCGAAATCGCCGAGCCGATCTGACCTGCCGGGTCCGGCCGCCCGCGCAGGGCGCCGGCACGCCGTGCGCGCGGCGCAACAGTCCTTCGCCGAAATCGGACAGGCCCGCGCCGCGGCCGCCGATTCCGGATAGCCGTGCGCGGCCGCGCTGCGGATAATGGTGCAACGGCGCCGGCCCGGCCGTCGCCTTCGCCGCGCGCACGGACAAACCGGCCGCGCGCATCCGCAACCCGATCCAAGGCGCTTCCCGAATGACGATCCTCTATCGCGGCATGGACCGCGCGGCGCTCGACGCCGCCTACCTGAACACGAAGGCTGTTCCCGATTTCCCCGCGTTGCTCGCGTCATGCCAGGCGCGCAGCGCGGCGCTGTACGCTGCGACGCCCGGCCGCCGCGACCTGCGTTACGGTGCGCAACCCGCGCAGCGCTTCGACTGGCTGCCGTGCGGGCAGCCCGACGCGCCGCTGTTCGTGTTCGTCCACGGCGGCTACTGGCAACACTGCACGAAGGAGGATTTCGCGTATGCGGCGAGCGGGCCGCTTGCGTGCGGCTACGACGTCGTGCTGGCCGAATACACGCTCGCGCCGGTCGCGACGATGACCGATATCGTCGGCGAGATCGGCGCGCTGCTCGACCATCTCGCGGCCGACCCCGACGGCCTCGGCACCGCGGGGCGGCCGATCCACCTGAGCGGCCATTCGGCGGGCGGCCACCTGACGGCCATGCATCGCGCACATCCGGCCGTCGTGTCGGCACTCGCGATCAGCCCGCTCGTCGATCTCGAACCGATCGCGCTGTGCTGCCTGAACGACAAGCTGCAGCTCACCGCGCGGGAGGTCGACGCGTACAGCCCGTTGCGTCATGTCGGACCGGGCGCACCGATCGTCGTCGCGGTCGGCGACGCCGAACTGCCCGAACTCATCCGGCAAGCGGACGAATACGCGACGGCATGTGAAGCCGCCGGCGAGCGGATCGCCCGCGCGTGGCTGCCCGGCATGCAGCACTTCGCGGTGCTCGACGATCTCGCGACGCCGGACGGCGCGATGCTCGCCGCATTGCGCGCAATCGCGCCGCGATAGCCCGCGCCATATCGTGCGTATCGCCCGCGCAAGGCCCGGCGTATGATCGGCGTCAGGCCGGCGCGCTGACCGCGTATCCGCACGGCCCTCCAGGATCCCGACATGGTGAACCCGCTTCATTTCGATCTGCAGTCGCTGCGCGTGTTCGCGCTCGTCGCCGAGCACGGCAGCCTGACGCGGGCCGCCGAACACGGCCAGCTCACGCTGTCCGCGGTCAGCAAGCGCATCGCCGAACTCGAAAGCGTGACCGGCAGCGCGCTGTTCGTCCGGCATGCGCGCGGCGTCGAGCTGACGCCCGCGGGGCGCGCGCTGCTCGATCATGCGGCGAAAGTGATCGAGCAAGTGAACCGGATGGCGCACGAGATGAGCGACTACGTCGCCGGCGTGCGCGGCCATATCCACGTGTGGACCAACACGTCCGCGATCGTGCAGTTCCTGCCCGCCGATCTTGCCGCGTTCCTCACCGACAACCCCGGCATCAAGGTCAGTCTCGAGGAGCGGCTGAGCCACGAGATCGTCGACGCGCTCGCGTCGGGCAAGGCCGATCTCGGCGTATTCGCCGACAACGTGCCGGCGCCCGGCATCGACCGGCGGCTGTACCGGCGCGACGAGCTCGTGCTGCTCGTGCCGCGCACGCACCGGTTCGCCGCGCGGGACAGCATCCGCTTCGCGGATACGCTCGACGAGGATTACGTGGGATTGAGCGACGGCAGCTCGCTGCTCGCACGGATGACCGACGCCGCGTTCGCGGCCGAGCGCTCGCTGAAGCTGCGGATCCAGGTATCGAATTTCGACGGCGTGAGCCGGATGATCGAGGCCGGCCTAGGCATCGGCGTGCTGCCGCGCGACGCGGTGACCCGCGAGCGCGCGGCGCGGCTCGGTGTCGTGACGCTCGACGATACGTGGGCGACGCGCACGCTGTGGGTCGGCGTGAAAGCCGACACGGTGCTGACGACCGACGTCGCGAAGCTGTTCGATTTCATGTCGGCGCGGTGAATGCGAGGGGTGCGATGAAGCGGCGGCGCACGGGCATGCGCCCGTGCGCTCCGCGCCGATCGCCGCGTCAAACCGGATTGATCTCATCCTGGCTGCGCCGCGTGGTCAGCGGCCCCAGCACGCGCAGCGTGACGGCGACGATCCCGAGCGCGGCCGAGATCACGCCGAACATCGCGCCCGCGCCGTAATTGACGAGCACCGGCAGCAACACGAACGGCAGCGCGCCGCTGACGATGCGCGACAGCGCATAGGTGCTGCCGATCGCAGTCGAGCGCACGCGCGCCGGGAAGATCTCGGCCTGGTACACGTGATACGCGTTGCTGAACACGTTCGACGCGCACGTCGTCAGGAACCCGAAGCCGACGATCAGCACGGTATTGCCCGAATACGCGAAGCACAGCCCGAACACCGCGATCGACAGGATCGATACGATCACGAGCGTGCGGCGCTCGATCCAGTTGAGCAGCGGAATCGACAACAGCGAGCCGATCGGGTAGCCGATGAACGATAGTGCGATGAACAGCGTGCTGTCCGTCACGTCGAAGCCGCGGCTCTTCACGACCGTGCCGGCCAGCGTGCCGAACCCGTAATAGCCGAAACCCTGGAACAGGTGAAAGATTGCGAGCATCAGGTAGCGCGCGCCATACGGTTGGCGGCGCAGCAGCGCGATGCGCTCGCCCAGCCCGAGCGGCCGCTGCGGTTCGGTGGGTTCCGCGAAGTGTTCGGGCACGCGCACGCCGGCGCTTTCCGCGAAACGCCGCAGCGCCGCATGCGCGTCGGCCGTGCGGCCTTGCGCGAGCAGCCAGCGCGGACTTTCCGGCAGCCGGTGCTGGACGAACAGCACGTACACGGCGCCAAGGCTGCCGATCGCGAGAATGATGCGCCAGCCGGCGACGCCCGCCACATGCAGCGGGTTCAGCCACAGCGCGAGAAAGCCCACGAGCGGCACCGCGACATACGAAGTCGTATAGGCCCACGCGGCGAGCCGGCCGCGCTTGTCCTTCGGCAGGATTTCGGACAGGAAGCTGTCGGCGACCGGATAGATCGCGCCGACGCCGATGCCGGTCAGGAAGCGGCATGCCACGAGCATGTCGGCGTTCACCGAAAACGCACCGACCAGCGAGAACGCGCTGTACCACCCGAGCGTGAGCAGGAACGCCTTGCGCCGGCCGATACGGTCGGCCAGGCTGCCCAGGCACATCGCGCCGACGAACATGCCGATGAACGCGGACGCCAGCAGCAGCTTGAAATCGGCGCTTTGCCGGCTCAGCCCGTATTCGTGTTGCAACGCGGAGCCGATCGTACTGACGAGAAAGATCTCGTACATGTCGAAGAACAACCCGATGCCGATCACCCAGACGACGAATCGGTGCAACGCACCGACCGGCAGATCGTCCATGAAATCGCCGAGCGTGACGCGGCGGCCGGGGAGGGCCGCTGCGTCGACGCCGGCGCCTGCGGAGGCGGCCGGCGGTCGGGCGGACGCGGGTCCGCCCGCGTGGCCGTCGAGGTCGAGGGATTGGCTGTTCATGGTGTCTCCTGATTATCGATATGCGGTGGCGCGGGGCTCTGGCCGTTCGCGACCGGCGTAACGCGTCGGCCGCGCGGCGCGACGACAGGCATCGCCTGGCTCGCGCAAGCGCCGGCCATGCGGGCTGTGCCGATCGTCCAACACATGGTGGGCAAATCGGCAGCACGTGATAATTGAGGATGTCTCAAGCCTCGTTTCCTGGGCAGAAAGGGTAGGGCACGCGCGGTGGCCAGGATTCGCGCGGCAGGCCGTTGCAGCCTGCGTGGCGGGCGGGCGCGTATCGAAAACGATGGGCACTCGCACCATCCGGCGGTCCGGGAAAACCATGACGCCGGTTGCGTGGTCGCCGGCGCAACCGCCGCCGACGGCCACACGGTCGTGCTCAATCGGCCGGCACGAACGCCGTTCCATGAAACACGCGCACGGCAATCGAGCGGTTACAACGCGTGCTGGACAGACCGCACGAGCCGCCGATTTGCAATGTCCTGTATCCGCGCCGACCATCGATACAGTGCGATACACCGCCCGCGCGCGGGTTCGCTATAAAGCAGGCATGACCTCTTCCGGAGTCCATCATGTCTGCAACCTGGTTCAAGGGGTCCTGCCATTGCGGGGCCGTCAAATTCGAAGTCACGACGGCCATTGCGCCGGCCATCCGCTGCAACTGCAGCCTGTGCCGCCGGCGCGGCGCGCTGATGAGCCCGATGTTCGCCGCCGCCAATCTGAGAGTCGTCGAAGGCGAGGACGCATTGACGTGCTATCGCTTCAACACGCACACCGCGCGTCACTACTTCTGCAGCGGCTGCGGCGTCTATCCGTTTCACCAGACCCGCAAGGATCCGGCCTGCTGGCGCGTCAACCTCGGTTGCCTCGACGGCGTCGATCCGTACGCGCTCGACGCGACGGTCGCCGATGGCGCGAGCCTGTCGGTCGTGGAGGACGCATGAAACGCTGGCTGATGATCCTGCTGTTTGCCGCGGGCGGCCTCGCGACCGAAATCGCGCATCCGGTGCAGTGCACGTTGCTGTCGGTGAGCCGTCAGCAAACCGGCAAGCGCCGCAAGCCGGGCTGAGCGCTTCGCGCGTCAGCCGATCGGCCCCGATTATCATGCTTCCGATAAGATCGCATGCGATATATAATGCGGTTGTGTGCGACCGTTCGTGTCGCTGGAGGAAGTCCATGAAACCGACCGAAACCCCGTCGCCTGCCGCGCCGAAGCTGTCCGAGTTCCTGTGCTTTGCAATCTACTCGGCGAACCTCGCGTTCGGCAAGGCGTACAAGCCGATCCTCGACGAGCTCGGCCTCACGTATACGCAATACATCACGATCATTGCGCTGTGGGAGCAGGACAACCAGACCGTCGGCCAGCTCGGCGAGAAACTGTTCCTCGAATCCAACACACTGACGCCGATCCTGAAGAAGCTCGAGGCAATGGGCTATCTGGAGCGGCACCGCGATCCGTCCGACGAGCGTCAGGTGCTCGTCAGCCTGACGAAAAGCGGGCGCCGCGTGCGCGAGAAAGGGCTCGACATGAACCTGGTCGAAGCGACCGGGCTGAAGCCGGACGAGTTCGCGAAAGTGCAGAAGGCGATCGTCACGCTGCGCGGCAACCTGATCCGGTCGACCGACGCATAAAAACCCCCAGGCACCGCAAGCGGCCGGCGCGTAAATCGCGCCGGCCGTGTCGTCATGCGTGCGCATCCTCCAGCACCAGCAGGTGCATCTCGCGACGGACGACGAAACCCAGCGCGAGATAGCGCTCGATCGCCACCTGGTTCGTCGTGAGGACGTGCAGGAAAGGCGTTTCCGCACGCGCACCGATCGTCGCGATCAACGACCGGATCAGCCGCGCCGCCAGCCCCTGCCGCCGAAACGCGGCATCGACGCAGACGGCGCTGATCTCGGTAAATCCGTCCACCTGCATCCGCTGGCCGGCCATCGCGGCCAGCCGGCCTTCGCTGCGTACGCCGATGTAGTGGCCGAGCTCGAACGTGCGCGGGCCGAACGGGCCCGGCTGCGCGGCGGCGGTCAGCGCGAGCATGTCCGGCACGTCGGCTTCGCCGAGCGGAACATGTTCCGATTCGTGTGCCGGGTCGAACGTCCGTTGCCAAATCATTTGAAGCAACGTCGCGCGCCGAATCGCCGACAGTCCCGCCGGCGGCTCCATTTCGTCCGGCGTGACGAGCGCCGCCGGCCCGTGTGCGGCGATCAGCCCGCGCAGTGCGTCGAACGACGCCGGGCTCGTGTCGTCGATCGCGGCAAACGGCGCGATGGCCGCCGGGAACCGCCGCGCACGGCCGTCGCCGAGCGCAAAACGGCGCTGCCGGCCCGCGAGCGCATTCCAGACGACCCGGTCGAGCACGTGCGCATCGCCTGTCGTGTTTCCGGTCACGGCGTCCGGCATCGGCGGCTCCTTGGTGGAAGATGGAATGCCGCACAGAATAATCCTGGATGGGCCGGGCAGGTAGCACTGTCGACGCAGACCCAGGCAACATGAAAAAGCGCACACGATTATATCGCATGCGCTTTATATGGCAGACTCCAGCGACCGAATTCGCGGTACCGCGTTCAATGTCCGAAATAGATCGATCGCTCGGCGGTGCGCAGCGTGTTTCGGCTGCCGGACTGCGTGACGCCGCCGGCATCGCTGCCGTAACCGGCTGTCTGCGTATCGGCCGCGACGGCACCGTCGTCGCGAATCCGTTTCAGCGCCGCCTGGATATTGTCCGGGTAATTCGGATCGTTGGGGCGATTCGGCTGGTAGCCGGCTTGCTGCAACGCGGCCAGTTCCGCGCTCACCTGCGCACGCGTGACGGTGCTTTCGCTGGCAAAAGCCGGCGCGGCGACGGCGGCCGACACGGCAACGAGGAGGGCGGCAATCAGTGGGGTCTTCATCATTCACCTCGACAGGGATTCAGGAATTCAGGGCGCGCGCCGCACGCCGGCCATCGGCGTCGTCCGCGCGTTCGCTCAATGGCCGAAGTAGATCGAGCGTTCGGCAATACGCGTCGCCGGGCGGCTGCCCGACTGCGTCGCGGCGGCGGCATCGTTGCCGTAACCGGATGCCGACGCATCGGCCGCCACCGCGTCGCTGGCGTGAATGCGCGTCAACGCGGCCTGCAGGTCGGCCGGGTAATGCGGATCGTTCGCGCGGCCCGGCCGGTAGCCGGCTTGTTCGAGCTGGACGAGTTCGGCGCGTACTTGCGCGCGGGACACGACGGCTGCGTCGGCAAACGCCGGTGCGGCGACAGAAGCGGAAACGGCGACGAGAAGGGCGGCGATCAATTGGGTTTTCATCATTCACCTCGACAAAATGGAATCAGGGATAAAAGGACTCGGAGTTCACGTACCGGCGTGGTGCTCAATGACCGAAGTACACCGAGCGCTCGGCCACGCTTGCGACATAGCGGCGGCCGGATTGCGTCGCGGCGTCGCCGTTGCTGCCGTAGCCGGCAGCCGGTGCGTTGGCCGCGACGGCATCGTCAGCGTGGATCTGCGTCAGTGCGGCCTGCAGATCGTTCGGGTAGGTGGCGTCGGTCGCGCGGTTCAGCGGATAGCCGGCCTGTTGAAGCTGCGCGAGTTCGGCGCGCACCTGCGCACGCGTCACGACGGCTTCATTGGCAAATGCCGGAGCGGCAACGGCGGACGAAACAGCGACGAGCAGGGCAGCGATCAATTGGGTCTTCATTTTTTCACCTCGATGGAAAAGGAATCGGGAATTCGGGAGGACGGCGCTCGGCCGCCCGATGCAACGTTCAGGCGATCCGGATGTCGACGTCGATGTTGCCGCGCGTCGCCTTCGAATACGGGCAGGTCTGGTGTGCGGCGTCGACGATGCGTTGCGCGACGTCGCGCTCGAGCCCCGGCACGCTCACGTTCAAGCGGGCCTGCAGGAAGTACGCGTTGCCCGCCGTGCCGAGATCCACTTCGGCGTCGACCGCGAGATCGGCCGGCAGCGTCACCTTCTCGGCACGCGCCGCAAGCTGCATCGCGCCGATGAAGCAGGCCGACCAGCCTGCGGCGAACAGTTGTTCCGGGTTGGTGCCGGTGCCGGCGCTGCCCGGCGACGACAACTGGATGTCGAGGCGGCCGTCGGAACTGCGCGCCGCGCCGTCGCGACCGCCGGAAGTCGTATGCGTCTTGCCCGTGTACAGCACTTTGTCGATCTTGCTCATCGTTTGCTCCGTCAGTTTGGGGTTTGTGTCAGATGCGATTCGATCGCATGCGACGCAGTTTCCGCTTGACGACCGCCCACGTCAAGCGGATTCGATTAAATCGCATGCGATATTTTGTATTTCAATGTATCTGAAACGGGTAGCGCCTTGCCTGGCAAGGCTTTCAGACGATTTCGCCCCCAATGAGCCACGGCCGCCAGCCAGACGATGCGGTTTCGCCGATGTGGTTCTTGGCCGATAGGGTTCGGGCGCTCGGCAAGGTGATCGCCGCGAGTGAATGTCGAAACGTGGCGAGAGCTCGCGAGGGAACCGATTTTCCGGTGGTTTGATGACCTGCACCTTCTGTCGCGGAACACGCAGTTGGATAAAACAATGCCTCTATCCGGATAACTTTTCTTATCACAATAGCACTATATAGAATCCAAACTTGCCGTTTCAAAAACGCGTATGGCGTCGAGCGTGCGGCCGATTCGAAGGGCAGGGAAGTGAACGCGCCATCACGCCGGCGCGTTCATCCGCGCAAACAGCAGCGTCAACACCTCCGCCGTTGCGCGCGCGACGCCGTGTGCGGTCGTATCGACCAGCACATGCGCGCATTCGCGATACAGCGGGTCGCGCATCCGGTACAGCGCGGCGAGCGTCTGCCGCGGCTCGCCCGCCTGCAGCAGCGGCCGCCGCCGCGCGTCGTCGCGCGTACGGCGCCACAGCACATCGGGGTCCGCATGCAGATAGATCACACTGCCGCGTTCGCTCAGGCGGGCGCGGGTGCGCGGATTCAGGACCGCGCCCCCGCCGGTCGCCACGACCACGTTCGCGTGCTGCGTCAGCTCGTCGACGATCTGCGTTTCCAGCAGCCGAAAGCCGCCTTCGCCGACCAGGTCGAACAGCGCGGCGACCGAGCGGCCCGTGCGCCGCTCGATCTCGTCGTCGCTGTCGGCGAACGCCCAGCCTAGCGAAGCCGCGAGCGCGCGGCCAAGCGTCGACTTGCCCGCGCCCATCATGCCGACCAGAAACGCGCGCCCGCCAGCCGTCGCGACGGCGGTGTTCATAACCGTCGCGCGAGCGGCCAGCGCGCCCGCGTCGCCAGGCAGATCCGTCGCGCGCGCACCGCATCCGACAGCGTGTCGAGCGCCGCGCCGGTCGACGCGTCGTCGGCGTCGAGCAGCGCGCCGAGTATCGGCTCGTCCGGATCGCCGGCTGCGATGTGCTCGGCTGCATCCGCCGCGATGGTCCGAGGCGTGCGTTCCGCTTCGGCATCGCGCTCGGTCCGCCGCCACCTGCCGTGCAGATCGCGCCATCTCACGACCAGCCCGGAGAGCAGCGCACCGCCCGGCACGGCCGCGTCGTCGGGGGCCGTCGCCGAGCCGTCGTGCGTCGTACATCGTGTGACCCAGCTCGCGAATTCGAGCAGCGACGCATCGTGGGTGACCGTCGCCGCATCGAGCGCCACGGCCACGCCGGCATCCCGCAGCCGGCCGAGCAGCGTCCGCACGCCGTCGTGCGCGCCACCGCACGGCTGCAGCAGCACCTCGAGCTCGTCCTCGTGGCGGTACGCGAGCGCACGGTGCCGCTCGAGCGCAGCCGGCTCGAGCAACGCCTGCGCCGCATGCCGGACGATCACGATCGCGCGATCGTCCCGCCGCTCCACGATCGCGCCGATCCGGCGCCGGGCGCGCGCCACCGCGCAGCTCATGTATTGCTCCCGAACGGGTGCGCACGCATCACAGCGATCCCTGGAATTCGAGCACGCGCGTCTTGAATTCGTCGGGCACCGGCAGCGTCGTGTTGTTCACGTAATCGAACATCACGTGCGTCGACACGCCGCGCGCGACGATGGTCCGATCGTCGCGCTCCATCAGGTGTTCGAGATCGAAGCTCTTGCTGCCGAAGCGCACGATGCTCGAGCGGATGGTCAGGTTGTCGCCGAATTGCGCCGGCGCGAGGTACTCGCACTGCGTCTTCACCATGATGTGCGGCAGCTTCTCGCTGCGGGGCAGGCCGAGCAGGTCGAACATGTAGCAGAGATACGAATGCTGCAGGTAGTCGTAATAGACGGGGCTGCTCACATGCCCCATCGAATCCGTATCGCGATACTTGACGTGAATGGGGGTTTCGTAATGTCGTTTCGACATGGTGACTCTCCGCAATGACTGGGTTGATTTATATTTTCGAGCCCGAATGGCCTGTCGGGCATCCGAAAATTAATCGAACGACTATCGAGCCGCCACTATCAGAACGAATAGCGACGCGTGGCGGAAAGTCGCACCAGCCTGCATTCCGCTCTGCAATATCACATCCGCATTTTCGAATGAAACCCGATTAACACACGGCTCCCGCAACGCCGCAAACGTGCTCTCGCCCGGCCCCTCGATTATCGAATCCGACTCTTATTCTTCTCATTCATAAGGTTATGAATGAGAAACTGATAAATATGTTAGTTGCGCATGGAAAGCGCCATTCAATACAGTCGCGCTGTAGTAAAAAATCCCGTTCATTATCGACAGGAGGGCAGTCCCCATGCATGCAAACGCCTGGACGACCAACCGCGACGCCGTGCCGCGCTTGCCGTCCCCTGCGGATCTCGCCGGCGCGCTGCCGCCGGCGTGGCGCGCGTCGCGCACCGTTCATGCGACCCGCCGCGCGATCGTCGACGTGCTCGACGGCGCGGACGACCGGCTCGTGGTCATCGCCGGCCCGTGCTCGATACACGATCCGGACGCCGCGCGCGACTACGCGGCACGGCTCGCGCTGCAACGCGCGCGCTTTGCGGACGAGCTGGAAATCGTGATGCGCGTGTATTTCGAGAAGCCGCGCACGACGGTCGGCTGGAAGGGGCTGATCAACGATCCGTTGCTGGACGGCAGCGACCGGATCGACGTCGGCCTGCATACGGCCCGCACGCTGCTGTGCGACGTCAACGGCGCGGAGATGCCGGCCGCGACCGAGTTTCTCGATCCGCTGTCGCCGCGCTACCTGGCCGATCTGGTCGCCTGGGGCGCGATCGGCGCGCGCACCGTGGAGTCGCAGGTGCATCGCGAGCTGGCGTCGTCGCTGCCGATCCCGATCGGCTTCAAGAACGGCACCGACGGCAATGTCCAGGTCGCCGTCGATGCGATGCGCGCGGCGGCGCACGCGCATCGCTTCCTGTCGATCGATGCGGACGGCCGGCTATGCGCGAGCGCGTCGCCCGGCAATCCGCATACGCACGTCGTGCTGCGCGGCGGGCGCGAGCCGAACTTCGACGCGGCCGCCGTGAATGCCGCCTGCGAGCGGATGACGGCCGCGCACGTCGCACCGCGCGTGATGATCGACGTCAGTCACGGCAACAGCCGCCGCCAGTACCGGAACCAGCTCGCCGTCGGCGCGGAAGTCGCCGCGCAGGTGGCGGCCGGCGATACGCGCATCGTCGGCGTGCTGATCGAGTCGAACCTGATCGAAGGGCGGCAGGATCTCGTGCCCGGCGTGCCGCTGCGCTACGGGCAGAGCATCACGGACGCGTGCCTGTCGTTCGCCGATACCGCGCAGCTGTTCGAGACGCTCGCGCACGCCGTGCGGACACGGCGACGCGGCCATGCGCTGCCGCTCGGCGCCGAGTTCGCGCACGAGCCGCTGCTCGCCTGTTGCGCGTGAGCGGCCCGACGCGACGCGCTCAGATGGCGGCTTCGTCATGGATCCGCGTCGCGTCGCCGGCCCACGCGTCGCGATAGCGGGCCAGCCAGTGTTCGGCCTGCGTCGGCGCGCCGGCGACGATGTCGTCGAGCGGCGCGAGATACATCGATTCGTCGCGTCCGGCCGCATCGTTACGCGCCCGCGCGCGCAGCCCGCGATGCGCGATCGCGAGCGCATCGGCCGCCATCGCGCGTAACGACCGGCCGCCGGCCGGCGTGTCGAGCCCGGTACGCGGCACGTCGCGACGCAGCACGAGCAGCGTACCGCGGTCGATCTCGGCAGCCAGCGTCGCGGCTTCCGACAGCGCGGCCGGATCGTACAGCAGGCCCGTCCAGAGCGCGGACAGCGCGACCATCATAGCCGGCGAGCCGGCATCGGCGCCGCGCATCTCGAGATAGCGCTTCAGCCGCACCTCGGTGAATACCGTCGTCAGATGGTCCGCGAAATCGCCCAGCGTCGGCATCTCGCCTTCGAGATGCGGAATGCGCCGCCGCAGAAAATCGCGGAACGTGTGCCCGGTCGCGTCCGCATAACGATCGCCGCGCCGCACGAAGTACATCGGCACGTTGTCGAGCAGCCAGCTCACGTAGCGCTCGAAGCCGAAGCTGCGCGACAGGAACAGGGCCGGCACGCCGCAACGATCCGCGTCGGTATCGAGCCACGTGTCGGCGCGCGTCGACAGCAGGCCCGACGGGCGGCCGTCGACGAACGGCGAATTCGCGAACAGCGCGGTCGCGATCGGCTGCAACGCGAGCGACACGCGCAGCTTGCGCGCCATGTCGCTTTCCGACGCGAAATCGAGGTTGACCTGCACGGTGCAGGTGCGCTGCATCATGTCGAGCCCGCGCGTGCCGACGCGCGGCATGTAGCGCCGCATGATCGCGTAGCGCTGCTTGGGCATCCACGGCAGCGCGTCGCGCGACAGGTGAGGGTGAAAGCCGAGCGGCACGCAGCGCAGGCCGAGCGGATCGCATGCCGCACGCGCCGCGGCGAGGTGCGCATGCAGTTCGGCGTGCGTATCGTGCAGCGTATCGAGCGGCGCACCCGACAGTTCGAGCTGGCCGGCCGGTTCGAGCGAGATCGCGGCGCCGTCGCGCTGGATCACGCCGACGGTGTGCCCGGCGTCGACGATCGGCGTCCCGTCGCCGCGCAGCCGCGCCAGCACCTCGGCGATGCCGGACGGTCCTTCATAACGCGCAGCCGCGTGCGTCGCGCGGGAAACGACGAACTTCTCGTGCTCGGTACCGATCCGGAACTGCGCGGCCGGCTTGCAGCCGGCGGCGAGATGATCGGCGAGCTGCTGCTCGGAGACGATCGGCGTGTTGTCCGATCCGACGGCATTCGACATCGACACCCTCCACAGGTCACATTGGGCGACCGACCGGCCGGTCGCACGGCGACTATAGCGACGTCGATGCGCGCGCAGTACTGGCAGGGGTGATAGGGGCCGGGCGATGCCGCGCGGCATTACGGCTGCTTGCGCTTCGCGAAGTAATGCGCGGGCGAATCGCCGAACGCGCGGCGGAACATCGCGATGAAATTGCTCGGCGTCGCATAGCCGAGCGCGTCCGCGATGTTGGCGACGCTGTCGCCGTTCGCCAGACGTTCGAGCGCATGCGTGAGCCGCGCCTGCTGCCGCCACTGCGCGAAGCTCGTGCCGGTTTCCGCGACGAACAGCCGGCTCAGCGTGCGGGCGGACAGCCCGGCCCATTCGGCCCACGCGTCGAGCGTCCGGCTGTCGTGCGGCTGCCCGAGGATCGCGTTGGCGATCCGCAGCAACCGCCGGTCGCGCGGCATCGGCAAGTGCAGCGGTTCGTGCGGCGCGCGGCGCATCTCGTCGAGCAGCACGACGCTCATGCGCGCCTGCTCGAGGTCCAGCCGGTCCTGGTCGGCCCACGACACCGCGCGCCGCACGAGCGCGCGCATCAGTTCGCTGATCGCGATCACGCATGGCTGGCCGGGCATCCGGCGGCTCGCGGCCGGTGCGATCACGACGCTCCAGCCGCTCAACGCACCGCTGATGCTGACCTTGTGCTGCTCGCCCGGCGGAATCCAGCCCGCGCGATGCGGCGGCAGCAGCCATGAACCGTGCGGCGTGCGCACGTGCGCGAACCCGCTTTCGACGCAGAACACCTGGCCGCGCAGATGGCTGTGCCAGTCGACCTCGCGCGTGCCGAGCTGGTAGGCGTTGCTGCCGTCGTCCTCGCCCCAGACGGCGATCAGCGACGGGCCATCCGCGCGTTCGCTCGGATCGGCGTCGGCGCGTTGCGCCGCGCGGATGGGAGAGGTGTCTCGGATGGGCATGGCCGGAATTCATTATTTTTTGTCTAAACAACATTATCAGCTTTGCCGGGGAGCGTCCAACAATGCGTGTCGTATTCATATCCAAACGAATCCGAGGAATGCGATGCATGCAGCACTTGCTCCGCCGCCACGCGATGCCGTCGCGTCGCGCGTCCTGTCGCGAATGGCCGTCACCGTGGCACTCGCCATGCTCGGCGCATGCGCGAGCCGCGACGGGCTCACGCCCGCCGGCACGCTGCGCGGCGCCGATACGCTCGCCGCGTCGCGCAGCCTCGCGCATGCGCCAGCCGCCGACTGGCCGGCCGCCGACTGGTGGGTTGCGCTGAACGATGCGCAGTTGAATGCGCTGATCGACGAGGCGCTTGCCGGCAATCCCGATCTCGCGACCGCCGATGCGCGTGCGCGCGAAGCGCAGGCGCTGGTGATCGAAGCGCAGGCTGCGCGCCTGCCGCACCTCGTCGGCCGCGCCAGCGCGAAAGGGGAACGCACGTCCGGCACGCAGTTCTCGGCGAGCGAGGGCGGCGGTTTCTTCAGCCACACGCGCGAGATCAATCTCGGCCTGAGCTGGGATCTCGATCTGTGGGGCGGCCGCCGCGCCGCGTGGGAAGCCGCGCTTGGCGAAGCGCGGGCCGCGCGGATCGATGCGCGGGCCGCGCGCGTGCTGCTGTCCGTCAACGTCGCGCGCGCCTACGTGAATCTTGCCTATGCGTTCGATCAGCAGGACGTCGCGCGGGCCGAATACGAGCGCGCCGACGAAGCGCTGTCGCTCACGCGTCAGCGTGTCACGAAAGGCATCGACAACGTCGCACAGCAACGCCAGGCGGAAAGCGAGGTCGCGGCCGCGATGCGCGAGCAGGCACGCGCGGCGCAGGCGATCGACAGCGCACGCATCGCGCTCGCGATCCTGCTCGGCGCAGGCCCCGATCGCGGCCTCGCGCTCGTGCGGCCCGCGCCGCTGCCCACCGCCGCGCTCGCGGTGCCGGCCGACCTGCCGGCCGCGCTGCTCGGCCGGCGCGCCGATCTCGTCGCCGCGCGCTGGCGGGTGGAAGCCGCGAGCCGCAACGTCGCGGCCGCGCGCGCGGACTTCCTGCCCGACGTGAGTCTCGCCGCGCTGATCGGTCTCGCGACGCGCGGCGGCGCATCGCTGTTCCAGGCCGCTTCGCGCACCTACAACGTCAGCCCGGCCGTGAGCCTGCCGATCTTCGACGGCGGCGAACGGCGCGGCGTGCTGCGCAAGCGTGACGCGCAATACGACGTCGCGGTCGCCAGCTACAACAAGACGCTGATCGGCGCGATCGGCGAGGTGGCCGACGATCTGCACCGGCTGCATTCGCTCGCGGTGCAGGTCGATGCGCAGCAGCGGGCGTTCGACGCCGCCACCGATGCGTGGCGGCTCGCGGACGCGCGCTATCGGGCCGGCGTCGGCAGCTACCTCGACGCGCTCGTCGTGCGCCAGCAGCTGTTGATCGCGAGCCGCGAAGTCGCCGCGTTGCGCGCCCAGCGCGCGGACCAGTCGCTGCAGCTCGTCGCCGCGCTCGGCGGCTGCGGGCCGCGCGGGAGTCTGCAGGGTGTTGTCGCTGCTCATGGTTCGATGTCAAGGACGGTGGGAGGGAGTGGCGGCGAGCGCGACGTCGTCCGGCTCGGCGTGGAAGCCGCCACTCCCTCCCACCGTCC
>NZ_LZXX01000117.1:0-735 GCF_001729305.1 Burkholderia sp. A2
GCGGCGGCCGACGGTACGATCACGCCCGGCCGGTGCGCGAGCAGCAGCCGGATGCGTTCGGTCGCGGCGGCCGCGAACGACGCGACGATGAAACCGTCCGCCGCGTTGCTGAAATGGCCGATCAGGATCTGGTCGAAGCCGGCGGCCTCGTGCGCCTGCGCGAAGCGGCGCACGTAGTCGGGCTGGACGGCCGCGCCGCCCGGTACGTCGACCTCCGCGCCGGGTGTCGCGGTGATCATGCCGATGATGTCGACTGGCATGTCGGGATGTCCTTGGATGTATCGATCGGGAAGCGTGGAAATCGCGGAAATCGTGAAACGGGCCGCACGCTTACTGCGCGGCGGCGGTCTTTTGCGCGGGCGCCGCGAACGCACCCGCATACGAGCGGTCGAGCAGCTTCGACGTGTCGTACGCGGCCGGAATCACGCCGGACTTGTGCAGGAAGTCGGCCGTATTCTGCGCATCCTTCGCGGCCGTCTCGTCGACCGGGCCCACGCGCTGTTTCGCGTTGTTGAGCCAGCGATACGCGACGTCGGGTTCGAGATTCGCGCGCTTCGCCCACAGGTCCGCGTACTCGCGCGGATGGGTGTCGACCCACTGGCGCGCGACCACCACGCGCCGCAGGAAATCGGTGATCTCGGCGCGCTTGCCCGACGCGGCCTGCTCGTTTGCGGCGACGAAGCTCAGCGCGGGCATCAGCCCCTGTGCGGTCGTCACGGGCCGCGCGCCTTGTCG
>NZ_LZXX01000117.1:914-1949 GCF_001729305.1 Burkholderia sp. A2
CCGGCGCGCCGCGCGCGGCCAGCGTGAGCAGCGCGGAATCGCCGAGGAAGCCGACGTCGATCGCGTTGCCGTTCAGGCTTTCGGCCACCGGCGCGGCGGCCTGGAAGTGCTTCCATTCGATCGTGTAAGGCAGGTCCTTCAGCACGCCGGACGCTTCCATCGACGCCTGGATGTTGAAGTAATTCTGTTCACCGACGCGCAGCGTGACGGTGTCTTTGGCGATGCCCGGCTGCGCGGCGAGCGCCAGCAAGAGCGCCGTGACGATTCGGCTCAGCAACATGATCTCCCGGAAGGTTTGTCCGCCGTGCGAAACCGCCGGCGCAACGGATGGAACCGGTGAAGATACGTCGATCCACGTCATGACACAAACGCAATATTCTTCTTTGCAAAGATGCAAATATTTTATGAAGCATTCGTCCATGCGCGGTGCTGGCTGCCGGCCGCCGCTTCGTGAATTTCGAATGATTCCTCGGTAGATATTTCGCGCACGAAATAAATCCCGAACTATATTTCGCATACGAAATAACTGCCCCGAGCGAGGACCGCCATGACCTCCCGACCCATCGAGTTTTCCGCAGCCGACGGCTATGTGCTGCACGGCACGCTGTGGTCGCCGGACGCGACGCCGCGCGCGCTGGTCCTGATCCATCCGGCGACGGCCGTGCCCGAACGGCTGTACGCGGGCTTCGCACGGTTCCTGACCGAGCGCGGTTTCGCGGCGCTGACCTACGACTATCGCGGCATTGGCGCGTCGCGGCCGGCGCGCCTGGGCGCGCTGCGGGCCCGCATGCGCGACTGGATGGAGCTCGACGTGGGCGCCGCGACCGCCTGGGCCCGGCACACGCATGAAGGGCTGCCGCTGCTGGCGGTCGGCCATAGCGTCGGCGGACACGCAATCGGGCTGTCCGCCGCGACGGCGCACCTGCACGCGGCCGTGCTGGTCGCCGCGCATGCGGGCAGCACGCGGCTGATCGCGCAGGCGGCCGAACGCGTGAAGGTGCGGCTGATCCTGCGTGTGCTCGGCCCGCTGACGTC
>NZ_LZXX01000117.1:2041-2471 GCF_001729305.1 Burkholderia sp. A2
CTTCTTCGACGATCCGACGCTCGGCGCGGCCGAGCGCTTCTCGAAGCAGCAGTTGCCGATCCTCGCGCTCGGCTTCGACGACGATCCCTGGGCGAACCCGGCCGCGATCGGCCTGCTGGTAAGCTATCTGACCCGCGCGAAGGTCGAACGCCGTCAGATCGATCCGCACGCGGCGGGCAGCGGCCCGGTCGGGCACATGGGCTTCTTTCGCAGCCGGCCCGGCGCCGTGCTGTGGCCCGACGTCGCCGACTGGCTCGCGCAGGCGCTCGATACGCCGCACACCGCGTGCCGCCCCTTCCTTTCCATTGCAGCCGGGAACCCAGCTTGAGCGAAGACCGACGCCTGTTTTTCATGTTGAACATCGGCCAGCGGCGCGTGCAGCGCTGGATCGACCGCAAGGCCGAAACCGACACGCGCGCGAGCGCCGCGC
>NZ_LZXX01000117.1:2573-5107 GCF_001729305.1 Burkholderia sp. A2
ACGGCCGCGCGACGCGGCTGTACCTGACCGACGCAGGCCACGCGGCACTCAAGCGTGCGCGCGTGCTGCTGCGCGAACTCAACGGCAAGCTGTGCGACGGGTTTTCCGACGACGAACTCGACGTCGTCGCGCGCTGGCTGCACGCATTGCAGGAGCGGTTTCCGGCGGAGCGCTGAGCCGCGCATCGCGCGGTCACAACCGGCTCGCGCCGACAGCGATCGCAAGCGATTGCGATTCGCGTTTTCGATTCGATTTTCATGCCGCCGCAACGGCAAATCTTGCGGGCCGGCCACCTGCTTCCGGCAACGGTTTCCGGCTACGTCCTGTTACAAAAAACCGCCTGTCGCGCGACATTCGAATCGCCTACATTGCAATCCACTTCGACACATTCGTCGCATGCCCGGACTGGCGTTCCCGTCGGGTCGACATCGCAGACCCGCCCGACAGCAATGAAAACGAAGAGGACTCTTGACCGAAGCGCTGGCGGCATCCAGCGCACGCGGATTGCGATGGCTGAAGCGACACGCTGAACCGGACGTAACGACGTGCGCGGCACGATCGGCCGCGCACCCGCTCACGTTGTCTCGTCGTGCCCCGTCATCGCATCCGCACCTCACCGAGGAGTCGTCCATGCGACGCATGATCGTGCCCCATCCGCTTGTCACCCGCCTGTCCGCCGCGATGGCGCTGGCCGCCGCTGCCGCCGCGCACGCCGACCCGGTCGTCGTGTCCGGCCCGAGCCCGTTCGCCGCCTGCACCATCGGCGGCCCGGGCACCAACTACGTGAATGCAGAAGTCGAACCGTGGCTCGCGGTCAACCCGGCGAACCCGAACAACATGATCGGCGTGTGGCAGCAGGACCGCTGGTCGAACGGCGGCGCCCACGGGCTCGTCGCCGGCTACACGTTCGATGCGGGCGCAACCTGGGCGCGCACGCCGCAGCCGTTCAGCGCCTGCGCGCCGGGCGGGCTCAAGTACGAGCGCGCGTCCGATCCGTGGGTCTCGTTCGGGCCGGATGGCACCGCGTATTCGGTATCGATCTCGTTCAACCAGTCGAACAACGCCAACGCGGTCGGCGCGTCGGTGTCGACCGACGGCGGGCAGACGTGGAGCAGCCCGGCCGTGCTGATCGCGAACGACGAACCGACGACGCAGTTCTTCAACGACAAGGAATCGGTCACCGCCAACCCGGTGAAGGCCGGCACCGCGTATGCGGTATGGGACCGCCTCGAGCTGCCGAACGGCAACCCGTACGCGAACCTGCACACGGCGGCGTACCGCGGGCCGACGCTGTTCTCGAAGACGACCGACGGCGGCAAGACGTGGAGCGCCGCGAAGGTCATCGTCGACGTGCCGTCGCGCCAGCAGACGATCGGCAACCAGATCGTCGTCGATCCGAAGAGCGGCACGCTTTACGATTTCTTCGACCTGATCCAGCCGCCGTTCAACAAGGCGGCCGGCAAGGTCGCGTTCGTCAAGTCGACCGACGACGGCGCGACGTGGACCAAGCCGCAGATCATCGCGGGGCTGCAGACGGCCGGCGTCACGGACCCGAACACCGGCGAACCCGTGCGCACCGGCGACATCATCCCGGAGCCGGCGATCGACCCGGCATCGGGGCAGCTCTACGTCGCGTGGCAGGACAGCCGCTTCAACGGCGGCACGTACGACGAGATCGCGCTATCGACGTCGAAGGATGGCGGCGCGACATGGAGCGCGCCGCAACAGGTCAACACGCCGACCGGGCGCCCCGCGTTCAATCCGTCGGTGCGCGTCGACAACACGGGGGCGGTGATGGTCACGTACTACGACTTCCGCGACCTGCAGGCCGGCAACACGACGACACTGCCGACCGGCTTCTGGCGCAAGATCTCGCACGACGCCGGCGCCACGTTCGCCGACGAGCGGCGCGTCGGCGGCCCGTTCGACATGAAGCTCGCGCCCAACGCCGAAGGGTTCTTCATCGGCGACTATCAGGGGCTCGACGTTCGCCCGTCATCGTCGTTCCATCCGTTCTTCGTCCAGACCAACGCAGGCAACCTGACGAATCGCACCGACGTGTTCTTCGCGCCGTGATGCGAGGATGACCGTCACGCCGCCGCGACGCCAAGCGCCGCGCGGCGGCGTGCGCCCGTTCATGGCATCAATGCATGTCCGTCAGCACGATGCGGCCATCGACCTTCCCTTCCCGCAGCTTCGCGAATACGTCGTTGATGTTGGCGAGCCGATCGCGATGGATGTGCGCGCGCACCAGGCCGTCCGCCGCGAAATCGAGCGACTCCTGCAGATCGCGCCGCGTGCCGACGATCGACCCGCGCACGGTGATGCCGTTCAGCACGGTCGAGAAGATCGGCAACGGGAAATCGCCCGGCGGCAAGCCGTTGAGCGCCACCGTGCCGCCGCGTCGGACCATCCCGAGCGCCTGCGCGAACGCGCTGCGCGACACGGCCGTGACGAGCACGCCGTGCGCGCCGCCGATTTCCTTCTGGATCACTGTCGCCGGGTCGTCGACCGACGCATCGATCGTCAGCTGC
>NZ_LZXX01000117.1:5199-6212 GCF_001729305.1 Burkholderia sp. A2
ATCGCGAGCCACTGGCCCGGTCGCGTGTCGGTGACGCGAATGCCCTTGTAGACCGTGACGCCCGCGCACAGGATCGGCGCGATCTCGTCGAACGCGACCTGCGCGGGCAACTGGCCGACGTAATCGGGATCGGCCAGCACGTATTCCGCATAGCTGCCGTTCACCGAATAGCCGGTGTTCTGCTGCCCATGGCACAGCGTTTCCCAACCCGTGCTGCAGTACTCGCAATGGCCGCAGGCCGTGTAGAGCCACGGCACGCCGACGCGATCGCCCTCGCGCACGTGCGTGACACCCGCGCCGACCGCCGCGACGATCCCGACGCCTTCGTGGCCCGGGATGAACGGCAGCGACGGCTTGACGGGCCAGTCGCCGTCGGCCGCGTGCAGATCGGTATGGCAGACGCCCGACGCCTTGATGTTGACGAGAATCTGGCCCGGCCCCGGTGCGGGGATCGGGACTTCCTCGATGCGCAACGGCTCGCCGAACGCGTGTACCACGGCCGCTTTCATGGTCTGGGTCATGCGTTGCTCCTGTCTGGTCGATGAGCGACCCAGTATCCGGTTTCGGCATCGGAGCACGTTGATACGCGTCAACGCATCGGAACGGATGCGACGGTCGGCAGGGCTTCGCCACGATCGGCGTCGGGCGACGCGAGAGCCCGAGCCGGCAGGTGCACGCTGCCCCGCCGCTCACGCGACCATTTCGCCGATCCGACGGAAAGCCGACGGAATCCCGCCATTCGGCTTGGAATTTGAAATGATATAACATATCATTTCGTGTGCTCGTCCGCCTGATGCCGTTTCAACCCGGGTGGCCGGGCCTCGCCGAGCCATGTTCCAACGGGTCATTGCTCGCCACAGACGCAACAATATATCGTATCCAGCCATGACCCGCATCGCTCGTTATCCGATCCGATTCCAACCGATTCACCGACCATGCGCGACCTTCCTCGCTTACCGCTTCGCCCGCTCTCGTCCCTGTCGTTGATCCTGTTCGCCGCCGCCGCCCACGCG